>JBQTIS010000418.1:0-11738 GCA_052387895.1 Rhodospirillales bacterium
GATTCATCAGCACCACGGCGATGCGGCGGCCGGCGTTCATGCCGCGCGTTCCTCGCGGACGATGCGCACCAGCTCCGCCACGTGCTCCGGCGGCGTTTCCGGGACGATGCCGTGCCCCAGGTTGAACACGAACGGCCCGCCGCCGAGCGCCCCAACGACCTCCCGCGCGCCGCGCCGCATCGCCTCGCCGCCGACCACGACGAGCTGCGGATCGAGATTGCCCTGCACCGGCATGCGCGCCTGCAAGGCCAGCGCCAGCCCCAGCGGCACGCCGGCGTCCAGGCTCAGCGCGTCGACGCCGGTTTCCCGCGCGTAGTCGGCGTACATCACCCCGGCGCCGCGCGGAAAACCGATGATCGGAACGCCGGGATGGGCGGCTTTCACCCGCCCGACGATGGCCCGCGTCGGCGCGATCGCCCAGCGGCGGAGCTCGCCTTCGCTCAACACGCCGGCCCAGCTGTCGAACAGCTGCAACGCCTCGGCGCCGGCTTCGGCCTGGGCGATCAAATAGTCGGCCGTCGCCTCGACCAGCCGGTCGATCAGAAGCTGGAAATTCGTAGCATCGCCCAGGGCGAACCGCTTCACCCCGGCGAAGTCGCGGCTGGACCCGCCCTCGACCATATAGCTGGCAACCGTCCACGGTGCGCCGGCAAAACCGATCAAGGCGACGCGTTCCGGCAGCGCCGCGCGAACCGCGCGGATCGTCTCGAATACCGGCGCCAGGACGCTCCGCGCGCTGCGGACGTTCAGGGCGGCGATCTCGTCCGCGCGGATCGGATCGAGCTTCGGGCCTTCGCCTTCGACGAAGCCGACCCGTCTTCCCAGGGCGTGAGGCACGACCAGGATATCCGAAAACAGGATCGCGGCGTCGAAACCGAAGCGGCGTATGGGTTGCAGCGTGATCTCGGCGGCAAGTTCGGGCGAGAAGCATAAGTCGAGGAAGGTCTTCGCCCGCGTCCGCGCCGCGCGGTACTCCGGCAGATAGCGCCCGGCCTGCCGCATCAGCCATATCGGCGGTGGCATAGCGGTCTGACCCGCCAGCGCGCGTAGCAACGGCTTGGCGTGCGTCGAACCGCGAGCGCTCGGGGAAGGGAGGATGTTCCCGCTTTTCATCCTACTTCTCTTAATATTCTTTCTAAGAGAAGTATTGTAGAGGGAGTCTGATGGGCCGGTGCAACGCGCTGATCCCCCGCGCGTGCGAGGTTCAAAGGGTGTCGGGATAAGTTCGTTGATCGTCTGTGAATTGTTGGGCGTTTTGTGGAAAAAGCTGAAAACGCATGGCTTTTCAACATGGCATTGCGTGAACTTGCATGGGTGGGATCCCGGTGATGGAACGTTTTCGCTCCATTCCTGCTCGCGGTGCATTGATCGGCGATCGCGCTGCGACTCCGTGGGCGGCTGGGCGGTTGCGCGTTGAAACGCGGGGGCGGATTATAGGCGCATATCCACCCGCGCCTTCGTACACAGGCATCTCCACCGCTCAACGCCGCCAGCGATGAAATCCTTCCACCTGCATCTGGTGTCCGATGCGACCGGCGAAACGCTGCACAGCGTCGCGCGCGCCTGCGTGGCGCAATTTGAAGGCGTGGCGCCGGTCGAACATGTCTGGCCCATGACACGCACCCAAGGCCAGATAGATCGCGTTCTCGCCGCCATCGCCGCCCATCCCGGCGTGGTGCTCTACACGCTGGTCAACGCCGCGTTCCGCCAGAACCTGCACGAGGCCTGCCGCAAGCTTCAGGTTCCCTGCATATCGGTGCTCGATCCGGTATTCATGGGACTCAGCGCCTATCTGGGACTGCGCGCGCGCGACCAACCCGGCCGTCAGCACCTGATGGACGCGGAATATTTCGACCGCATCGACGCCATGCATTTCGCCATCGCCCACGACGACGGCCAGATGCTGGATACGCTGGGCCAGGCCGACGTGGTGCTGGTGGGGGTGTCGCGCACGTCGAAGACGCCGACCTGCCAATATCTCGCCAACCGCGGAATCAAGGCGGCGAACGTGCCGTTGATTCCCACGAGCGCGCCGCCGCCCGAGCTGCTGGCGCTGAAAGGGCCCGTGATCGTGGGCCTCACCAAGGATCCCAGCCGCCTAGTCCAGGTCCGCCGCAACCGCGTGCGGATGCTGAACCAGGACGAAGAGACGGACTACACCGACCTCGACGTGGTGAAAGAGGAGGTGGCGGCGGCGCGCCGCCTCTACGCGCGCCAGGGCTGGCCGGTGATCGACGTTACCCGCCGCTCGATCGAGGAAACCGCGGCGGCGATCATGCAGCTGGTCCAACAGCACCGCGAGCAGGCATGAGCGCGGCGTCCGCGATCCCGGCGGGGCCCGAGCTGTGGCTCGCCTCGGCCAGCAAGGCGCGCGCCGCGTTGCTGCGCCAGGCCGGAATCGAGCCGCGCATCGAACCGGCCGGGATCGACGAGGGCGAGATCAAAGCGTCGCTGCGCGCGCGGGGCGCCGACGCGGCCCAGGCGGTGGAAGCGCTGGCGGAATTGAAAGCGACGCGCGTGTCGCGGCGCCACGCCGGCGCGCTGGTGCTGGGCGCCGACCAGATGCTGGCCTGCGAGGGCCAATGGTCCGACAAGCCCCGGGACATGGACGACGCGCGCCGGCAGCTCGCGGCCTTGCGCGGCCGGCGGCACGAACTCTTCAGCGCCGCCTGCGTGGTGCGCGACGGCGCGCGGCTGTGGCATCACGGCGAAAGCGCCGGGCTGTCGATGCGGCGGTTCAGCGACGATTTCCTCGACGCCTATCTGAAGGCCGTGGGCGCGGACGCCTTGAACCTGGTCGGCGCCTATGCGCTGGAGGGGCCGGGCGTGCAGCTGTTCGCGCGCGTCGAGGGGGATTTCTTCGGCATCCTCGGCCTGCCGTTGCTGCCGCTGCTCGACTTCCTGCGCAGCCACGGCGTGGCGCGGACATGAACGCCGCCGATAGGGCGATCCGGGCATGGTGATCTTGGGCCTGACCGGCTCCATCGGCATGGGCAAGAGCACCGCCGCGGCGATGCTGACGCGCCTGGGCGTGCCGGTGCACGACGCCGACGCGGCGGTGCACCGGCTGGTCGCGCGGGGCGGCGCCGCGGTGCCGGCCATCGCCCGCGCCTTTCCCGGCACGGTTGCCGGCGGCGCGGTCGACCGGCGCAAGCTCGGCGCCGCGGTCTTCGCCGACCCGCGCGCCCTGAATCGCCTGGAAGCCATCCTGCATCCGCTGGTGCGGCGCGAGGAGTCGCGGTTTCTGAGCGCCGCGGCGCGCCGTCGCGTGCAGCTGGTGGCGTTGAACATCCCGCTTCTGTTCGAAACCCGCGGCGAGCGGCGCTGCGACGCGGTGGCGGTGGTGACCGCCCCGCCGGCGGTGCAACGCGCGCGCGTGATGCGCCGCGCCGGCATGACCCGAGAGAAGCTCGCGGGCGTGTTGTCGCGCCAGACCCCGGACGCGCTCAAGCGCCGGCGCGCCGACCACGTGGTGCTTACGGGCTTGACCAAACGGGCCACCTTGGTCCAACTGGCGCGCGTGGTGCGGGCGCTGAAGACGGCGCGCGGCCGGCGCTGGCGGCCCGGCGCGGCGGGATAGCAAAAATCGGGGAGCTTGGAGATGCGCGAGCTGGTCGTCGACACCGAAACCACCGGCCTCGATCCCGCCGCCGGGCACCGTCTGGTCGAGCTCGCCTGCGTCGAGCTGATGAACCATATCCCGACCGGCCGCTCGTTCCAGACCTACCTCAACCCCCAGCGCGACATGCCGGCCGACGCCCAGGCGGTGCATGGGCTCAGCGCCGAATTCCTGGCCGACAAGCCCCTGTTCGGCGCGATGGCGGGCGGGTTCCTCGAGTTCATCGCCGACGACCGGCTCGTCATCCACAACGCCGAATTCGACCTGGGGTTCCTGAACGCCGAGCTCGGGGCGGCGGGCCTGGCCGCGCTGCCCTATGCCCGCGTGGTGGACACGCTGGTCCTGGCGCGGCGCAAGTTCCCCGGCGCGCCGGCGAGCCTGGACGCGTTGTGCAAGCGCTTTTCGATCGACAGCGCGCATCGCGAAAAGCACGGCGCGTTGCTGGACGCCGAGCTGCTGGCCCAGGTCTATATCGAGCTGATCGGCGGACGCCAGCCGGGACTCGAGTTGGCCGCCGGCGCCGCGGTGGCGGCGGCCGCGGCGTCGCCCGGCGCGGGATCGCGCCGCGGCGCGCGTACGGCGCGCCCGCACGCGCCCAGCGCCGAGGAACTGGCCGCGCACGCCGCGTTCATCGCCGCGCTGGCGGACCCGATCTGGCGGAAATAGGCGTTCAGGCGATGTCGGGCTTCTGTTCGGCCTGCATCTGCCGGCGGTAGAGATCGGCGAAGTCGATCGGCTGGATCAGCATCGGCGGCAGGCCGCCTTCGCGCGTCAGGCCCGAGATCACCGCCCGGGCGAACGGAAACAGCAGCCGCGGCGCTTCGATCAGCAGCAGGGGCTTCAGCGCCTCCTCGCCCACGCCCTGCGCGGTGAAAACGCCGGCATAGACCAGCTCGACGATGAACAGCGCTTCCTCGCCCAGCTTCGCGTCGGCGTTCAGCGTGAGGGACACTTCGAATGCGTCGCCGGAAAGGCGGCGCGCCTGCACGTTAACGTTGACTTGGATTTGCGGCTGTTGGGTCAGGCGCCGCAGGATGTCGGGCGCGTTCGGCAGCTCGAAGGACAGGTCCTTGATGTATTGCGCGTTCACCAGCAGGGGCATCTGCGCGGCCTTCGCCGCGGCCTCCGCGCCGTTGCCGCTGTTGTTCTGGTCGGTCATGGAGAAGATCCGCTGTTGCCAAGGGGCGGGGTCGCCCGTCGCCGGGCCGCGCTTGGGCTATCACGGATAGCCCAACGGCTCAACCCGCGGCTCGTCCCGCAGCTCGTCCCGCCCTGGGGCGTCCGCTAACCGTCCGCCGGGCGCTTCCCGCTCGCGTTCAGCCGCCGCTGGGCGGCGGATCGGGCGGCGGTTTGCGTGGGGGCAGCCGGCGGTCCTCGACGATCTCCACGTACTCGCCCTCGACCACGGTGGCGCCGGATTCATACGCCCAGACGCGCGCATTGGGCGACGCCTGCAACCGCCGCCACAGCATCGCGCCGACCCAGCGCCGTAGCGGCCGGATCAGCAGCATCAAGGCCAGCGCGTCGCTCAAGAACACCGGCAGGATCAACAACAACCCGGCCAGGACCACGCAGGCCGCGTCGAACACGGCTCCCGCCGGGCTTTCGCCGCGCGCCAGGCTGGCCTCGGCCCGGCGCAGCGCGTCGAGGCCCAGATAGCGCACCAACGCCGCGCCGGCCAGCATCGCGGCGGCGGTCAGCGCCAGGGTGGCGGCGATGCCGAGCGCGCGGCCGACCGCCGCGAATCCGGCGATTTCCGCGAACACAACGAAAACGAACGCCAGCAGGACCGGCACGCTTGCTCTTTCCCGGGGGCGGCACTATTAACAAAGGGGCGTTGCGCGACGCGCCATCCCGTTGGACTGGTGCCAGGCGCCAAGCGATCAATGCACCCCGGGGACGATGTAACGCAAGCCTGCCGGCTGGTCCAGCGAGGCCAGGATCGGCGGCTTTGATACCCGGCGGAGAAGCGCGGAGCATGAGCGAGTTTCAGTTCATCGACATCGTATTCTTCGCCATGGTCGCGTTGTTCCTGATGCTGCGCCTGCGCAATGTGCTGGGCAAGCGCACGGGCAACGAACGCCGCCGCGCCGATCCGTTCGCCCCGCCGTCCTCGACCGAGCCCAATCGCGCGCCCGACAATGTCATCGCGCTGCCCGACCGCGCGCCGGACGCGCAGGCGGCCGACCCGGTGGCCGGCGGGATCAACCAGATTCGCGCCGCCGACCCGCGCTTCGATCCGCAAGCGTTTCTCGGCGGCGCGCGGTCCGCGTTCGAGATGATCATCGGCGCGTTCGCCGCCGGCGACCGCGCCGCTCTGCGCCCGTTGCTGAGCGACGAGGTGTTCGAGAATTTCAGCCGCGAGATCGATGCGCGCGAACGCGACGGTCACAAGCTCGACAACACCATCGTTCGCATCCGCTTGGCCGATATCGTCGAGGCGCGGCTCGACAAGCGCGTCGCCAACGTGACCGTGAAGTTCGCGAGCGACCAGATCAACATTCTGCGCGACGAAAAAGGCGAGCCGCTGCCGGGCCAGTCCGCATCCGCGGCCGAGGTCGTCGACCTATGGACCTTCGCGCGCAACACCCGCGCCACCGACCCGAACTGGACCCTGGTGGCCACGGGCACCGCGCATTAGCGGCGCCGATCGGAAGCCCGGTCTGGGCGCGCCCGTCCTTTGGGCGGCGTTGCCGGTCGCAGCCCTCATCCTCGGCGGGGCCGCGGGGTTCGTCGCCGGGCGCTATTGGTTCCCGGTGCAAGTCGCAGTGGCGCCGCCGGCCAAGCCGCCAGAAGGACCCCCGGAGAAACCGGCGGAGCGGCTGAGCCTCACCGCCGTCGGGTTCGCCGAGCTTCCCGGCTGGAACGGCGACGACCAGGCCGCGGCGCTGCCCGCGTTCCAGCGCTCCTGCGCCAAGCTCGACGGGCCGCCCTTGGACCGGCCGTTCGACGCCGACATCAGGCAGGCGGGCACGGCGGCTGAATGGCGCGCGATCTGCGCAGCGATTCCCGCATCCACACCCGCCGCCGCGGCGCGCGGTTTTTTCGAGCGCTGGTTCCAGCCCTACCGCGCCGCCGGCAAGGACGGTCCCGCGGGCCTGTTCACCGGCTATTACGAGCCCGAGCTGCGCGGCGCGCGCCAGATGGGCGGGCGCTTCACCGTGCCGCTTTACGCCCCGCCCGCCGATCTGGTGCAGATCGATTTGGGGCAGTTCGCGCCCGACCTGAAGGGCCGCAGCATCGCCGGCCGCGTCGAGGGCGGGCGGCTCAGGCCCTATCCCGACCGCGCGCGGATCGAGAACGGCCATCTCGAGGGCCAGGGCGCCGAGCTGCTGTGGGTAGACGACGCGGTCGACGCCTTTTTCCTGCAAGTGCAGGGCTCGGGCCGCGTGGTGCTGCCCCAGGGCGGCGCGGTGCGCGTGGGCTTCGCCGGGCATAACGGCCTCGGCTACGTGCCGATCGGACGGCTGCTGATAGAGGGCGGCAAAATCCCGCGCGAGCAAATGTCGATGCAGGCGATCCGCGACTGGCTGCGCGCCAACCCCGGTGAAGCTGTGGAGTTGATGCGCCGGAACCCGCGCTACGTGTTCTTCCGCGAGATCGCGGGCGACGGGCCGCTGGGCGCGCAAGGCGTGGCGCTCACCCCCGGCCGCAGCATTGCGGTGGACCGGCGCTACGTGCCGCTGGGCGTGCCGCTGTGGCTCGACACCGCGACGCCCGACGGCCGGCCGCTGCGCCGGCTGATGCTGGCGCAGGACGCGGGCGGCGCGATCCAGGGGCCGGTGCGCGGCGACATTTTCTTCGGCGCGGGCGAGGCGGCGCTGGCCGAGGCCGGCGCGATGCAAAGCCCCGGGAGCTGGTATCTGCTGCTGCCCAAGGCGGCGGCGGACTGACGCGCCCCGCCCGATCTCCGCCGCTTGCCTTCCCACCGCCGCCCCGCCATGTTCGGCCCGGGGGAGAGAAACGCCGCATGTCCAAGCACGCGCCGCGCGTCGGATTGTTCGTCACCTGCCTGGTCGATCTGTTCCGTCCCTCGGTCGGCTTCGCCGCGGTCAAGCTGCTCGGCGACGCCGGCTGCGCAGTCGAGGTTCCGGCCGCCCAGGTGTGCTGCGGTCAGCCCGCCTACAACGCGGGCGACCGCGCCGACGCCAGGGCGGTGGCGCGGGGCGTGATCGACGCGTTCCAGGGCTTCGACTACGTGGTGGCGCCGTCCGGTTCGTGCGCGGGGATGATCCGCGAGCACTATCCCCGACTGTTCGCCGGCGATATGGAAATGGAGCCGCGCGCGCGCGATCTCGCCGAACGCGCCTTCGAGCTGGTGTCGTTCCTGGTCGACGTGCTGCGGGTCGAACGGGTCGCGGCGCGCTTCGATGGAACGGTCACGTATCACGATTCCTGCTCGGGGCTGCGCGAGCTGGAGATCAAGGCCCAGCCGCGCGCCCTGTTGCGAAGCGTCGAAGGGCTGAGGCTGACGGAGCTGCCGGGGGCGGAGACTTGCTGCGGCTTCGGCGGCGCGTTCTGCGTCAAGTATCCGGAAATTTCAAACCGCATGGTCGCCGACAAGATCGCCGACGCGGTCAGAACCGGCGCGGGCACGTTGCTGGCCGGCGATCTCGGCTGCCTCCTCAACATGGCGGGCAAGGCTGCACGCGACGGCGCGGACCTGGAATGCCGCCACGTGGCCGAGGTGCTGGCCGGCATGGCCGGCGCGCTGCCGGCGATCGGCCGCGCCAAGTCCAGGGCGAAATAGCGCCATGAGCCTCGCCGAGCATCCCACCAGCCGCAGCTTCAAGCGCAACGCCAGCGCGGCGCTGCGCGACGTCACGTTGCAGCGGGCGATGGGCTATCTCGGTTTCACGCAAAAACGCGCCGAGGCCGTGGCCCGCCTTCCCGAGTTCGAGGCGCTGCGCGACCAGGCCCGCGACATCAAGAACCACGTGCTGGCGCATCTCGATTTCTACCTCGAAGCCTACGAAGCCAGGGTGAAGGAGACCGGCGGCCAGGTGCATTGGTGCCGCACGCCGGACGAAGCGCGCCGGACCATCCTCGCGCTCTGCCGTTCCGTGAACGCCAGGACCGTCACGCGCGGCAAGACCATGATCGGCGAGGAAATCGCGCTCAACCCGTTCCTCCAGGCCAACGGCATCGAGCCCGTGGAAACCGACCTCGGCGAATACATCATCCAGCTGCGCGACGAGCCGCCCAGCCACATCATCGCCCCGGCGATCCACGTCACCAAGGAGCAGGTGGCCGAGACCTTCCTCGCCAAGCACGCGGCCTACGGCAAGACGCGGCTGTTGACCGAACCGCGCGAGATGCTGGAAGAGGCGCGCGGCATTTTGCGCGACAAGTTTCTGAAGGCCGATGTCGGCATCACCGGCGCCAACTTCCTGGTGGCCGGGACCGGCTCGTCGATCATCGTCACCAACGAGGGCAACGGCGACCTGACGCAGCTGCTGCCGCGCATCCACATCGTGCTGGCGACGCCCGAGAAGCTGGTGCCGACGCTGGAAGACGCCGCGACCATCCTCAGGCTGCTCGCGCGCTCGGCCACGGGCCAGGAATATTCGGTCTACACCACGGTCTCGACCGGCCCGCGCCGCGCGGGCGACCCCGACGGGCCCGAGCAGTACCACGTCGTGCTCCTCGACAACGGCCGCACCGCTATGCTCGGCACCGAGTTCCAGGACATGCTGCGCTGCATTCGCTGCTCGGCCTGCCTCAACCACTGCCCGGTCTACAACGCCGTGGGCGGCCACGCCTATGGCTGGGTCTATCCAGGGCCGATGGGCTCGGTGCTGACGCCGGGCCTGATCGGCATCGACCAGGCCGGCCACCTGCCCAACGCGTCCACCTTTTGCGGCAAATGCGAAAGCGTCTGCCCGATGAAGATCCCGCTGCCCGGCATGATGCGGAAATGGCGCGAGCGCGAATTCGAGGCCAGGCTGTCGCCGGCGGTCGCGCGCTGGGGCCTGAAGGCCTGGGCGTTCGCCGCGCGCCGGCCGCGTCTCTATCGCCTGTTGACGGGCTGGGCCGCGGCGATCCTGGGCGCGCTGGGGCGAAGGCACGGCAACCTTGCCGCTCTGCCGCTGGCCCGGGGCTGGACCGAGTTCCGCGACCTGCCCGCGCCAGAAGGCAAGACCTTCCACGCGCTGTGGGCGGAGCGCGGGCGGTGAGATCGCGCGAGCTGATGCTGGCCGATATCCGCAGGGCGCTCGGGCGCAGCGGGCCGGTGGACGCGCCCACGCGCGCCGCGCTGGAAGCGCGCATGAAGGGCCGCAAGCCGAACCTGGTGCCCCAGCGCGGCCAGGTGCGGGGGCGCGAGGCCGTCGAGGCGTTCGTGAAGATGGCGGAAGTGTCGCTGGCGACGGTCCGGCGCGTGCGCGCCGACGCGGACGTGCCCCAGGCCGTGGCCGAGTATCTGAAAAGCCAGAACCTGTCGCCGCGCCTGCGCATGGCGCCGGACCGGCGGCTCGACGCCGTGCCCTGGTCCGACGCGCCGCTGCTGCAGATCGCGCGCGGCAAGGCCGATCCTGCGGACGAGGTGGGGCTGACCGGGGTTTTCGCCGGCATCGCGGAGACCGGCACGTTGATGCTGCTGTCCGGCCCCGAGTCGCCCTCGACGCTCAACTTCCTGCCGGAAACCCACGTCGCGGTAGTCAAGGCAAGTGAGATCCTCGGCAGCTACGAGGAAGGCTGGGCCAAGCTGCGCCAAGCCGGGGCCGGGCTGCCGCGCACCGTGAATTTCATCACCGGACCGTCGCGCAGCGGCGACATCGAGCAGACGCTCCAGCTCGGCGCGCACGGGCCGCGGCGGCTGCATATCGTGCTGGTGGACGATGGCGGGCAAGCCGGCGGACGGGGATAGGCCCAAGCCGCCGCCCAAACCGCCGCCCAAGCCGCTTTTGGGCGACGCGATGCTGTGGCGGCGCGTGGCCGCGCAGGTGACGCCCTTGAAGCGCCGCGCGCCCAAGTCCGCGCCCAAGCCCACGCCCGTGGTCCCGCCGCTTCCACCGATGGGGCCGCGCGAGAAATCCCCGCCGCGGCCCGCTACCGCGCCAAGGTCGCCGCCCGCGCCGGCGCTGCGTCCCGGCGCTGCGCCGGGCCTCGACAAGTCCACCCACGACAAGCTCCGGCGCGGGCAATTGCCGATCGAGGGGCGCCTCGACCTGCATGGGCTGGACCGCGAGCGCGCGCACGCCGCCCTCGGGCGCTTTCTCCACAACGCCGCGGCGCAGCAGCGGCGCTGCGTGCTGGTGGTGACGGGCAAGGGCGGGACGAAGCCCGGCGAGGACTCCTCCGGTCAAGGCACGGGCGTGCTGAAATCCGAAGTGCCGCGCTGGCTGAACGAAGCCGCGTTGCGCCCGCTGATTCTCGCGTTCGCGTCCGCGCAAGCCAGGCACGGCGGCGGCGGGGCGCTCTATGTCTACTTGAAGCGCCGGCGCGATTAGAGGTCGGCACGGCATGCCCCCCACCCTAACCCTCCCCCGCTTCGCGCGAAGGCTTTCGCCATCGCGCGTGGGGGGAGGGGACTCGTTCTTGAATCCCCCCTCCCACCGCGCGACGCCCTTCGACGAACACTCAGGAGTCGCGCGAGGCGGGAGGGGGAAAGGGGGAGGGGGCCAAGGCCCGCAACCGACATGACCCCGTTCGGCGAAAAGCTCCGGGCCATGCGGGCCGAGCGCAAGGTGCAGCTCAAGGCCATGGCCAAGGCCCTGGGCGTCACGCCGGCGTATCTTTCGGCCCTGGAGCACGGCCAGCGCGGCCGGCCCAACCGCTATTTCGTGCGCAAGGTGTGCCAGTACTTCAACATCATCTGGGACGACGCGGAGGAGCTGCATCGCCTGGCCCAGCTGTCGCATCCCCGCGTGGTGGTGGACACTGCGGGCCTGGACGCGCGGCGCACCGAGCTCGCCAACCTCTTGGCGCGGGATATTTCAAAGTTATCGGACGATACGGTGCGGCGCTGGTTGAAAGAGGCAAGGAAGGCGAGCGGCTAGAGCGTTTCACTGATTGTCTGAAGCGTATCCTGCGTTGGCGAAGTAGTTGGAGCATTCGTGGGGCTGGATTGCGGCGACGAGGGCTCCGATGTGACGCCAGGCGTCTTCGACGGTGCGTT
>JBQTIS010000419.1:0-3775 GCA_052387895.1 Rhodospirillales bacterium
GTGCGCGCCTCGGTGGTGGACGAATGCGGCAAGGTCGACCTCAACACGGGCTGGGGCGAATTGCTGCGCGGCGCGGTGCAGGTGGCGGGGCTGAGCGGCCGCGACGCCGACGCGCTGGCCGAGGCGATCATGGACTGGCGCGATCCCGACGACCAACGCCGGGCGCGAGGCGCGGAGCGGCGCGACTACGAGCGCCTGGGCTTGGTTGGCCCGCGCAACGCGCCGTTCGCCGCGGTCGAGGAATTGCAGCAAGTCATGGGCATGACGCCGGAGATCTATCGCCGGATCGAGCCGATCGTCACGGTTTCGTGCCTGCAATCCGGCATCGACCCGCGCGTGGCCCCGGCGGGTGCGCTGCGCGCGCTGCCGGGTATCCGCGACCACGAGGTGGAAGAGGTGCTGGCCCAGCGCCGCCGCTCGCTCGAGCGCAATGACCCCCTGCCCGAGCCGACGCTGACCGGCATCCAGCGCTACGCCCAGCAATCCACCGCGCTCGCCTATTCGGTGCTGTCCGAGGCGCGGCTCGATGGCGGCGCGCTGGTCCGGCTGGAAGGGCTGATCTGGTTGCTGCCGGACGGCGAGCGTCCCTACGCGCTGATGTCCTTGCGCGAAAGCCGCGCCGCGGCGCCCTGAGGTCCGCCCCCTCCGGCTATCTGCTATGCTGCTGGGATGATCGGGCGCTTCTTCGGCTGGTGGATCGGCGAGCTTCTGGGCCTGCTGCCCGGCCGCGCGGCGCGCGCGCTGGGGCTCGGCCGCGACCGCCTGAACGTCGTGGTGGCGGCCGACCGCGCCCCGTTCGCGCTCGACACCGCCGCGGGGCGGCGCGCGCTGGGGACGGTCGCGCTCGGCGGCGAGCTTTCCCCGGCTGCGGTCGAACGTGCGCTGGACGGCGTCGATCTCGAACGCTGCGACGTGGTGGTTCAGCTCGCGGCGGACCGGGCCCTGCGCCGTAGCGTCACCCTGCCGGCGCCATCGGGCGTCATGGGCCAAGCCGATTTGCGACGCGCGCTGGAGCGCGAAATCGAGCGCTTCACGCCGTTCCGCGCCGAGCAGGTGTATTTTCTCTACGCGCTAGACCCGCAGCCCGGCGACGGGCGCAGCGTGGCGGTCGAGCTGGCGGTGGCGCCGCGCAAGTTCATCGACCCGGTGGTCGACTGCCTGGTGGCGCTGGGCGCCGAGCGCCGCGCCACACATGTCGGCATCGTCGGCATCGCGGCGGTGCTGCCGGCCGGCGGGGCGCGCGAGACCGGCGAACTGCCGCCGACACAGGCGGCGATACCGCGCGGCGTCGCATCAGCGCTCGCCGCCATGCTGCTGTTCGGCTTCACCGCGCTGGCGGCGCCGGCGGTCAAGCTCTACCTCGAGCGCCAGGACCTGGCCGCACGCGCCGCCGTGGCCGAGAAGGAGGCCGAGCAGATCCGCCGCATGGCCGGCGAGGCGCAGCGCCAGACCGCGGGCTTCGCCGCGATCATCGCCGCCAAGGCCGAGGCGCCGTCGATCGTGCGCGTGCTCGACCGTCTGACCGCGCTGCTGCCCGACGACACCTACCTCAACCAGTTCAACGTGTCAGGCCACGAGATCGAGATCGAGGGCGTCACCCGCGCCAGCGCCGCGCTGGTGCGGGCGCTGGAATCCGCGCCGATGTTCGAGAAGGTCGCCTATGTCGCGCCGGTCACGCGCGATCCGGTGACCGGGACCGAGCGATTCCACTTCTCGATCCAGTACGCGCCGCAAAAGCAGGCGGGCAGGTGACCGTGGACCTGAATCGCCGCATCGAGGTCGGACCCCGGGGCGCAATGTCGTCGCGCCTCTTGGCCCTTACGCTGCTGGCGCTGGCCGTGGCCGGCGCGGCGCTGGGGATCGTCCTGCCGTTACGCGCGCTCGAGCAGAGCCTCGGCGAGGAGGTCGCGCATTACCGGCGCATGCTGGAAACCCACGCGGCGATCGCGGTCCGGCGGGGCGATCTCGCCCGCACCGCCGCCGCGGCCAATCCCCAGGCGATGGTCGAGCTGCTGCTGGCGGGCAACACCGACGCCGCCGCCACGGCGGCCTTGCACGACCGCGTGCGCGAGTTGGTCGCGGCGACACGCGCCACACTCATCAGCATCCAGGCGCTGCCGTCGGCCGAGGCGGGCGCGCAGTCCGGCCAGTCCGCCAGCCCGCCCACAGCACCCCGCCGCATCGGCCTGCGCGTGCAGTTCGCCGCCGACCTGCCGGGATTCCAGCGCGTGATCCACGCGTTGGAAGGCGGCCGCCCCGCCGTCGTTGTTACGAATCTGTATCTGCGCGCGCGCACCTCGCGCGCGGCGGGCGACGCCAATCCGCTCGACGTGCAGATGGACCTGGTGGGGTTCCGCCGGAGCGGCGCGGGATGACCGCCCGGCGCCTGACGCAAGCCATGCTGTGGTTGGCCGCCGTCTTGCTGCTGGGCCTGACGGCCTGGCCGTTCCTGGCCGAGCCGCCGCCCGGCTCGTCGGCGCCAGCCCCGCGCCAGGCCGGGCCGGCCGCGCCGCCCTCGCTCGCCGATCTCGACCTGCCGCCGGTCGAAAGCTTCGCCGAGACTCTGAACCGGCCGCTGTTCACCGCGACGCGCCGCCCGCCGTCGCCGCTCGACGTGCTGCAGGGGCAGCGAGCCGCGCCCACGCCCGCCGCAACAAAGGGCGAGAAGGTGATCCTCGGAAAATACGTGCTGCGCGGCGTGGTCGTGACGCCGGAACGCAAGCTCTTGCTGCTGAAGCAACTCAGCACCGGCAAGTCGCTGCGGCTGGGCGAAGGCGACGCGCTGGAAGATTGGCGCATCGCCAGCATCACCGCCGAGCACCTCGTGCTGGCGCGCGGCGACAAGCAGGAAAGGGTCTCGCTGAAGGATCGTGACTAGGCCGCGCCGCCGCCGGCTACCTGTGGGTAATTTTCCAGCCCTGGCCGAATCAATAAAACCCAGGAAAACTCGCTAAAAAACAAGCAGTTGAAAACAATCCTTAATCCGGTATATGCTCTTGTTCCAAGGGGTTATTCACAGGGGGAGCGGGGTGTTCCGGCAAGCCAGACCCAGGGTCGCGGGCGCGCTTTTGGGCGCGCTGATCGCCGGCTGCTCGGCCGGGCCGGTGCGCGAGGTGGAAGAGATTCCATCCTCGCCCGCGATTCCGCCGTCGGTCGCCGACGCACCGCAGCGCGCTATCCAGCCCGGCACCGCCCAGCAGGCCGGGCTCAACACCCGCCCGCGCGGCGGCCAGGTCGGCAGCCGCACCATCACCCCGCCGATGATCGACGAGCTTTATCTCGGCGGCGGCAAGCCGGTCGACCCCAAGGCGCCGCAGCCGCCGCGCGGGCCCCGCAACCTCGGCGACATCACGCTCGACTTCAAGGACGCCGACATCCAAGAGGTCGCGCGCGTCATCCTGGGCGACCTGCTCAAGGCCAACTACGCGATCGACCCCGACGTGACCGGCGCGGTGACGCTGCAGACCGGAAAGCCGATCACGCGCCAGGCGCTGATCCCGGCGCTGGAGGCCGTGCTCGAGGGGCGCGGCGCGCGGCTGGTGGCCTATGGCAACGTCTATCGCGTCACCCGCCAGCCGGGCATCGCCGCCGCCGCGATGGGCGGCGTGGGCGTGGGGCCGATCCGCATTCCCGACGGTGCGGGCCTGCGCGTGTTCCCGCTCGAATTCGTCAACGCCGACGAGATGGCGAAGATCCTCCAGCCGGTGCTACCGGAAGGCGCGGTCGCGGTGGTCGATACCGCGCGCAACCTGATCATGGTCGCGGGCACGGGTCC
>JBQTIS010000420.1:0-4260 GCA_052387895.1 Rhodospirillales bacterium
TGTTGGGCTCGCGGCCCATGAACCGCACCACGCGGTCGTATTCCTCGGCCTTAAGCCCGTGCTCGCGCACGATCTCGGGCGTGATCGCGGGTTCGTTCTTGCCGTGGGCGGGAGCAGCGGGCTTCGCGGAAGCGGTCATGCCGCACGCACGATCAGATGCGCGGATCGTCCCGCCTTGCCGCGATGGACGCGGATCTCGACGGTCCGGCCCAAAGCTTTCAGCCAGCCCGCGAGCCGGTCGATGGTCACGCTCTCCATCCGGCCGCGCAGCACCTTCGACAGCGTGGGCTGGTCGGTTTCGCACAGACGGGCCGCGCCGATTTGCGTCAGGCGACGGCGCTTGATCGTTTGCGCGATAGCCGAGATCAATTCCGACTTGGCGACCGCCTCCTCGGCCTCCGCCTCGCTGAACCCGAGGTCGCGGAAGATATTGTCGCTGCCCGTGTGGAACTCTGCGGACGTGCGTTTCATGCCGCCAGGCTCTCCGCCAGGCCCTGGAACAGGCCGAGGCCGTCGGCGCCGCCCATCAGCGGATCCACCAGGTCCTCGGGGTGCGGCATCATGCCCATGACGTTGCCGCGCTGGTTGAGGATGCCGGCGATGTGCCGGGCCGAACCGTTGGGGTTGTGCCGGTCGGCCAGCGCGCCGTCGGGCGCCGCGTAGCGGAACAGCACGCGGCCCTCGCCCTCGAGCCGGTCGAGCGTCTCGTTGTCGGCGTAGTAGTTGCCGTCGTGATGCGCCACCGGCACGCGGATCACCGTGCCGGCGTTGTAGCGCCCGGTGAAGGGCCTGACCGAACGCTCGACCCTGAGATGCACGTCGCGGCACACGAACTTGAGGCCGGCGTTGGTCATCAGCACGCCGGGCAGCATGCCCGCCTCGCAGGCGGCCTGGAAGCCGTTGCACACCGCCAGCACCGCCACGCCCGCTTCGGCGCGCTTCTTGACCTCGGCCATGATCGGGGAATGCGCCGCCATGGCGCCGCAGCGCAGGTAGTCGCCGTGGGCGAAGCCGCCGGGCAGCACGATCAGATCGACCTTGGGCAGCGCCTCGCCGCTGTGCCACACGATCTTGGGCTCGCGGCCGGTCGCGCGCTTGAGCGCCAGCGCCATGTCGCGCTCGCGGTTGGTCCCGGGAAAGACGACGATGGCGGACTTCATGGCGCCGGCCTCATGCGTCCAGGTCGATCCGGTAGTTCTCGATCACGGTGTTGGCGAGCAGGGTCCGGCACATTTTCTCGACCGCCTCGCGCGCCCTGGCCGCGTCGCGCTCGTCCAGCTCGATCTCGATGTACTTGCCCTGGCGCACGCCTTTTACCCCGGCGAAACCGAGGCCGCCGAGCGCGTTGCCGATCGCCTTGCCCTGCGGGTCGAGCACGCCCGGCTTCAGCGTGACGTGGACCTTCGCCTTCATGCGGCGGCCCTATTGCAGCGTCTTGGGGCCCGACATGTCGACGGGCGCGCCGTCCTGGAGGCCCTCGGGCAGGATGCCGAGCCGGCGCGCGACCTCTTGATAGGCCTCGGCCACCCCGCCCAGGTCGCGGCGGAAGCGGTCCTTGTCCATCTTCTCGTTGGTCTTGGCGTCCCACAGCCGGCAATTGTCGGGGCTGATCTCGTCGGCCAGCACGATGCGCATCTCGTCGTTTTCCCACAGGCGCCCGAACTCGAGCTTGAAGTCCACCAGCTTCAGGCCCACGCCCAGGAACAGGCCGAGCAGGAAGTCGTTGATCCTGAGCGACATGTTGAGGATGTCGTCGAGGTCCTGGGGCGTGGCCCAGCCGAAGGCGGTGATGTGCTCTTCCGAGACCATCGGATCGCCCAGCTCGTCCTTCTTGTAGTAGTACTCGATGATCGAGCGCGGCAGCGCCGCGCCTTCCTCCATGCCGAAGCGCTTGGCCAGCGACCCGGCGACGATGTTGCGCACCACCACCTCGATCGGGATGATCTCGACCTGGCGCACCAGCTGCTCGCGCATGTTCAAGCGCCGCACGAAATGCGTGGGGATGCCAATCTCGGCCAGCCGCAGCATCAGGTATTCCGAGATGCGGTGGTTCAGCACCCCCTTGCCGGTGATGACGCCCTTCTTCTGGTTGTTGAAGGCGGTGGCGTCGTCCTTGAAGTACTGCACCAGGGTGCCGGGTTCCGGCCCCTCGTACATCACTTTCGCCTTGCCTTCGTAGATTCGCCTGCGACGGGCCATGGCGGGGGACCCCGCGAGAGGTGGATTGGGACGCTCGGCTTGGGACGCTTCTATAGCAACATTCGCGCCGCCTGCACAAATGCGCGCAGTCGGGCCGGTCGCAAGCCCCGGCGCGGCGGCGGTTCAGCCCAGATCGACCGGCCGGAACGGCGCGCGGTCCGGCGGCCCGGCGGCGAATCGGAACACGGGCGCCGCCTTCGCCGCGGCGCCCGGATTTCGGGCGGGCCCACGGTTTCGGGCGGGAAGGGCGATCACCGCGCCCGAAACCGTGCCGAAGCCGCCGGGCAGGGCGAAGCACATCGCGCCCTCCGGCCCCGCGCCTTTCGCCCGCTCGGTCGAGGCCAGCAGCGCCTCCCAGGCGGCGAAGTCGCCCGTGTTGGGATCGGGCGCGGGCGCCGCCAGGAATTTCGCGCGGTACCGGGCGATGCGCGGGGAAGAGGGATCGTCGGGCTCGCGCGCGGTCAGCATGGTGAGGCCGGCGCCGAGGCGTCGGATCGCCGGCGCCCGGGTTTCGGCGCGGTGGGCGATGAAGAACGCGCCGCCGGCGTCGGCCACCACCATGTTGAAGGGGCGGTAGCTGCTGGGCTCGAGCTCCGACATCAGCAACGCCGCCGCGGCCGCGTCGGTCTGGTCGAGCGCCAGCAGCACCAGCTCGCCCCGGCTGCGCTTGCCCTTGGCCGGGCCCAGCGTGCCCCGGCGGTTCAGCATCGCCGCCGCCATGCCGCGCGCGTTGATGCCCAGCCACGATCCGCCGGCCAGATCGTCGCGCCCGGCCACCACCTCGGGCCGGTCGGGCCAGTGCCGCCCCGGCGGCGACCAGGGGCGGCCCGCCATCTCGTCGCGGTTGGCGCCCAGGATCAGCGGCCAGGCGTGGCCCGGGCGGTTCAGAATCAACAGGGTGCACATGCGGCGTCTTTATGCTTCTTCCTCACGCTCCCATATAGTAGCGTCTCGACGCGTCCCAGCAGCAGGAGCAAGCGCCGCGATGCCGACCTTCGACGAACGCGAAAAGGGCTTCGAGACCAAGTTCAAGCACGACCAGGAACAGGCGTTCAAGATCACCGCGCGCCGCAACAAGCTTTTGGGCCTGTGGGCGGCCAGGCAGATGGGCCTGTCGGGCGCGGCGGCCGAGGACTACGCCAAATCGGTGGTCATGGCCGACATGCAGAAGCCGGGCGACGACGACGTGGTCGAAAAGGTGCTGGGCGATCTCGCCGCCAAGGGCGTCGACGCGAGCGCGCACCGCATCCGCGCCGAGATGGACTCGCTTCTGGCCGAGGCGCGCAAGCAGATCGTGCAGAAATAGGCCGCGCGCCTATTTCTCCGCGTCGGGCTGGTTCTGGGGCTCGGCCTTCCGGAACGCCGGCAGCCTGGCGCATTCCCCGGCGATGCGCGCGATGGTGGGATAAGGCGTCATATCGAGGTTGACGCGGCCGGCGTTGGCGACCTGCGGCACCAGGCAGACGTCGGCAAGGCCCGGCGCGTCGCCGTGGCAGAACCGGCCGGTTTTGCCGTCGGCCAGCAGGCGCTCGATCGCGGCGAAGCCGAGGTCGATCCAGTGCGCGAACCAGCGGTCGCGCGATGCCTGGTCCTGGCCCATCGTCTTTTCCAGATAGACCAGCACGCGCAGGTTATCGAGCGGGTGGATGTCGCAGGCGCTGTCGTAGGCCAACGCGCGCACCCGCGCGCGCCCCGCCGGGTCCCGGGGCAGGAGCGGCGGGAGGGGATGCGTTTCCTCCAGGTACTCGATGATCGCGAAGGATTGTCGCAGCACGTGGGGCTCGTCCTCCAATGCGGGAACCAGATGGGCGGGGTTCAGGCGCGAGAAGTCCTCGGAGAACTGCTCGCCCTTGCGCAGATGGATCGAGGCCTGCTCGCAGTCCAGCCCCTTCAGGTTCAGCGCGATCCGCACGCGATAGGCGGCCGAGGAGCGGAAATACCCGTGCAGTTTCATCCCGGCCATGCGCTCCATCCCCCTGATCACGCCCGCGCGAATTCGACCGCGACACCGTAGGCGTCGCGCGGGCCGACGACCAGCGTTTCGGCGATGCGGCGCGCGGC
>JBQTIS010000421.1:0-2323 GCA_052387895.1 Rhodospirillales bacterium
CGCCAATTCCGTCAGCCACAAGTTCGAGCGGGTGGGCGAGGTTTACTACCCCGCCGCCGCCGCCGCCGGCGAGCGGATGTTCGAGGCGGCGCTGGAGGCGGGCGCCGACGACATGGTGTCGGACCAAGAGGGCCACGCCGTCTATTGCGCGCCCGGCGATCTGGGCCAGGTGCGCGACGCGCTGGAGAAGAAGTTCGGGCCCCCCGAGCGCGCCAAGCTCGCCTGGCGCGCGCAGGCCAACATTCCGCTGGACGAGGAGTCGGCGCGCGCGCTGCTGCAGCTGTTGGGCGCGCTCGAGGAGCACGACGACGTGCAGGCGGTCGCGGCCAACTACGAGATCGCCGACGACCTGATGGCCCGGCTGATGGGGTAGCGGCAGCCATGCGCCTGATCGGCCTCGACCCCGGGCTGCGCCACACCGGGTGGGGCGTCATCGACGTGAGCGGAAACCGCCTTCGTTTCGTCGCTGCGGGCGCGGTGTCGACCGATCCCGGGCAGGACCTGCCGCGGCGCCTGGCGGCGCTGCACGCGGCCTTGAGCGCGGTGATCGCCCGGCACCGCCCGGACGAGGCGGCGGTCGAGCGGAGCTTCGTCAACAAGAACCCGGACTCGACGCTGAAGCTGGGCCTGGCGCGCGGCGTGGCGCTGCTGGCCCCGGCCGAGGCCGGATTGCCGGTCGGCGAGTACTCGGCCAACCACATCAAGAAGTCGGTCGTGGGCGCCGGCCACGCCGAGAAGGCGCAGGTCGCGGCCATGGTGGCGCGGCTTTTGCCGGGCGCGGGCGCGCACGGGCCCGACGCGGCCGACGCGCTGGCGGTGGCGATCTGCCACGCGCACAACCGCGCGACCGAGCGGCGCTGGAGCCAGGCGCGGGCGATGGCGGGAGCGGGGCGGTGATCGGGCGGTTGAGCGGCACCGTGGCCGAGATCGGCGCTGATTTCGCGGTGATCGACTGCGCCGGGGTCGGCTACGTCGCGCAGTGCTCGGCGCGCACGCTGGGCGCGCTGCCGCCGGTCGGCGGCGCGGCGCGGCTTTTGGTCGAAACCCTGGTGCGCCAGGACGAGATCCGCCTGCTCGGCTTCGCCGACCGGGCCGAGCGCGACTGGTACCGCCTGCTGGTCACGGTGCAGGGCGTGGGCCCGCGCACCGCGCTCTCCGTCCTCTCGGTGCTGACCGCCGACGAGCTGCTGGCGGCCGTGGCCTCGGGCGACAAGGCCTCGATCGCGCGGGCCGAGGGCGTGGGCCCCAAGCTCGCCGCCCGGGTCGCCGCCGAGCTGAAAGACAGGGCCGGCGCGATGTTCCTGGGGGCGCTGGCCGGCGCGCCCAGGGCCGGCGCCGCCGGCGAATCCACGGGCGAATCGGCGGGCGATTCCATGGGCGAGGCCATGGGCAAGGCCGCGAACGACGCGATCTCGGCCCTGGTCAATCTCGGCTATCGCCAGGCCGAGGCCTTCGGCGCGGTGGCGCAGGCCGCGCAGTCGCTGGGCCGGCGCGCCACGCTCGACGCGCTGATCAAGGCGGGCCTGAAAGAGCTCGGCCGATGAAGGACACGCTCAAGGCCGCGCCCGAGCGCGCCATCGCCGGCGAGGCGGCTTCCGGCGACGCGCCCGAATCGGCGCTGCGCCCGCAGCGGCTGGAGGACTTCGTCGGCCAGGAAGAGGTGCGCGCCAACCTGCGCGTGTTCGTCCAGGCCGCCAAGTCCAGGGCCGAGGCGCTGGACCACGTGCTGTTCCACGGGCCGCCGGGCCTGGGCAAGACCACGCTGGCGCAGATCGTCGCGCGCGAGCTGGGCGTGGGCTTCCGCGCCACGTCGGGCCCGGTGGTCCAGCGCGCCGGCGATTTGGCCGCGCTGCTCACCAACCTGCAGCCGCGCGACGTCTTGTTCATCGACGAGATCCACCGGCTCAATCCGGCGGTCGAGGAGATTCTCTATCCGGCGATGGAGGACTTCCAGCTCGACCTGATCATCGGCGAGGGGCCGGCCGCGCGCTCCGTGCGCATCGACCTGGCGCCGTTCACGCTGATCGGCGCCACCACGCGCTCGGGCCTCATCACCACCCCCTTGCGCGAGCGCTTCGGCATCCCGCTGCGGCTCAATTTCTACACCGCCCAGGAGATCGAGCGGATCGTGCGGCGCGGCGCCGAGCTGCTGAGGGTCGATTTCACCCCCGACGGGGTGGTCGAGATCGCGCGCCGGTCGCGCGGCACGCCGCGCGTGGCCGGGCGGCTGCTGCGCCGGGTGCGCGACTTCGCCTCGGTCGAGGGACTGGGCCGCATCGACGCCAGGGGCGCCGACGCGGCGCTCAACCGCCTGGGGGTGGAC
>JBQTIS010000422.1:0-10124 GCA_052387895.1 Rhodospirillales bacterium
CCGCCGAGGCCCGGGATTCGCTTGGCCGTGGACTGTTCGCGCCGCCGATTCCTGATTTTGGCCGGGGCCGCCGGGCTCGCCGCGGGACCCGCGGGGCCGCGCGCGCCGGCGTTCGGCCAATCCTAGACCCCGCCGGCCGGCGAATCCAAGTTCTTCCGCATCGGCACCGGGGCCCTGGGCGGCGTCTACTACCCGATCGGCGGGGCCATCGCGCTCGCGATCTCGAACCCGCCGGGCTCGCGCCCTTGCGACAAGGGCGGCAGCTGCGGCGTGCCGGGCCTGGTGGCGGTGGCGCAGTCCTCGCACGGGTCGCTCGCCAACGTGCAGGCGATCGGCGCCGGAACGCTCGATTCGGGCTTCGTGCAGGCCGACGTGGCCTACTGGGCGCTGACCGGGACCGGCGTGTTCGAGGGCAAGCCGCGCATGGAGCAGCTGCGCGCGATCGCCAACCTTTACCCCGAGCATGTCCACCTGGTCGTGCGCAAGACCGCGGGCGTGAAAAGCATCCGCGACCTGCGCGGCCGGCCGGTCTCGCTCGACGAGCAGGGCTCGGGCACGCTGGTCTCGGCCCGCGCGATCCTCCAGGCCTACGGGCTGAAGGACACGGACATGAAGGCGCGCTACGTCGCGGCCTCGCAGGCGATCAAGGCGATCAAGGAAGGCACGCTGGACGCGTTCTTCTTCTTCGGCGGCTATCCCGCCCCGGCGGTGGCGGAACTGGCCGACGCCGGCGAGATCGACCTGCTGCCGGTCGCCGGCGCCGCGATCGAGCGGCTGCGCTCGCGGCTCGGGTTCTTCGCCAACGACCTGATCCCCTCGGGCACGTATTCCGGCATCAAGCGCACCGACACCATCAGCGTCGGCGCGCAGTGGCTGGTCGCGGCCAAGACGCCCGAGGCGCTGGTGCACGACATCGCCGTGGCGCTGTGGAACAAGTCCACGCGCCTGGCGCTCGACAAAAGCCACCCCCGCGCGCAGCAGATCAGGCTGGAAACCGCGCTCGCCGGCCTGGCGGTGCCGCTGCACCCCGGAGCGGAACGCTACTACCGCGAAACCGGCGTGTTGAAGGATTAGGCGACGGCCCGGCTCAGCTCTGGCCGTTTTGCTCCCGCGGCTCGCCGTCTTCCTGGGCGAAGAAGCCGCGCAGGATGGCGGTGATGGCCTCGCTGCGGGTGAGCGCGTGCGGCCGGCGGAACTCGTCCAGCGATTCGGCCAGGTTCTCAGGCAGGTAGATGCTCATCACGGTCGCGGCCTGGTACTTGGTCTTGGGCCGCCGCGCCAGGAACGCGCCATCGCCTTCGATGATGGTATGCAGCTTGAGCGACATGGATTTTTTGCCCCGAATCGCGCCGCCGGACCGGTCCAACGACCTGCACTACCTACTTCATATCGTGGGTTATGCTACCCCATTAACCTAGATATAGTAACATAGAAGAAATCCTTAGCACAATGAATTTAAGCGGTTAATTGCGTGAATTGCCGGAATTCAGGGGACGAATCGCCGTTCCGGGCGCGCGAATCGGCGCTCGCGACTCAGCGCCGGCCGAATAGGCGTTCGATGTCCGCCAACTTCAACTCGACATAGGTGGGCCGGCCGTGGTTGCACTGGCCGGAATGGGGCGTGGCTTCCATCTGGCGCAACAGCGCGTTCATCTCCTCGGGTTTCAACAGGCGTCCGGCGCGCACGCTGCCGTGGCAGGTCATGGTGCCGCAGACCTCTTCCAGGCGCTCCTTGAGCGCGAGATGGTGGTCGAGCTCGGCCAGCTCCTCCGCCAGGTCGCGCACCAGCCCCGCCGCGTCGACCTGGCCCAACAGGGCCGGCACCTCGCGCACGGCGACCGCGCCGCGGCCGAAGGCCTCGATCAAGAGGCCGAGCTCCCGCAACTCCCCGGCGCGCGCGACGATCCGCCCGGCCGCCGCCTCGCCCAGCTCCACCACCTCGGGGATCAGCAGCACCTGGCGCTCGACCCCCTGGGCCGCCATGGCCTGCTTCATGCGCTCATAGACCAGGCGCTCATGCGCCGCGTGCTGGTCGACGATGACGATGCCGTCCGCGGTCTGCGCCACGATATAGGTCTCGTGCAGCTGCGCGCGCGCCGCGCCGAGCGGGAAGTCGCTCGCGGCCCGCTCGCCGTCGGCCGCCGCGGGAGCCGAGCCCGGGGCGGCGGCCAGGCCGGGCAGGGCGTCGGCGCCGCTTCCCGGCGGTCCCTGCCAAGCCGCCAGAGCTTCGCGCGCGGCGTGGGACGGGCGCGCGTCGCCCCATTGGTCCCCCGGCCGGAACGCGCCGAGCGCGGCCGCGGCCACGGTGGTGGCGGCCTGGTGTCCGGCCTCGGCCAGGGCGCGGCGCAGCGCGCCTATGATCAAGCCGCGCACCAGGCCCGATTCGCGGAACCGCACCTCGGCCTTGGCCGGATGCACGTTGACGTCGACCAGCGCGGGCTCGACCTCCAGGAACAGGGCGACCACGGGGTGGCGGTCGCGCGCCAGGAAATCCTGATAGGCCGCGCGCACCGCGCCGCCCAACAGCCGGTCGCGCACCGGCCTGCCGTTGACGAACAGGAATTGCTGGGCGGCGGTCGCGCGGTTGTAGGTCGGCACGCCGGCATGGCCGGTCAGGCGCAGGCCCGGCCGCGCGGCCTCGATCTTCAGCGCGTTGGCGGCGAAGTCCTTGCCCAGGATCGCCGACAGCCGCCGAAGACGCGCGTCGAACAGATCGCCCGAAGCGGCGGGGTAGCGCCGGGCCTGGCGCCCGTCCTCGGCGATGGAAAACGCGATCTCGGGATGCGCCATCGCCAGCCGCTCGACCGCGTCCACGGCGTGGGAAAGCTCGGTGCGCGGCTCCTTCAGGAATTTCAGCCGCGCGGGGGTGGCGAAGAACAGGTCGCGCACCGTCGCCTGGGTGCCCTCGGTCAGCGCCGCCGGCCTGGGCGCGCGCAGCTCGCCGGCCTCCACGTCCAGGCGCCAGGCTTCGGCCGACCCGCGCGCGCGGCTTGCCAGCGAAAGCCGGCTGACCGCGCCGATCGACGGCAGCGCCTCGCCGCGGAAGCCCAGCGTGGCGATGCGCGTCAGGTCGTCGTCCGGCAGCTTCGAGGTGGCGTGGCGCTCGACCGCCAGCACGAGCTCGTCGCGGGCCATCCCCGCGCCGTCGTCCTCGACCGCGATCAGGCTCATGCCGCCGTCGCGCAACGCGACGTCGATGCGGGTCGCGCCCGCGTCGATGGCGTTCTCGACCAATTCCTTAACGGCGGCCGCCGGGCGTTCGATCACCTCGCCCGCGGCGATCCGGTTGACCAGGGCCTCGGGCAGGCGGCGGATGGCGTTCCGGCCCTGCCGGACGGCCGGGGAGGGCTGCGTCATCGCGCCGCCGTTGGGGGCCGGGATACTGTGGTGGGCGGGACACACACCGGCAATCTTAGCAGAAGAGGGCTTGCGCCAGCACCGCCTTGGCTTGAGCGATCCGGCGAAAGGGCCGATACTTATCAACAAGTAAGCTAGATTTGCGGTGGAAAAGCCGGGGAACCGCGATGGCTGTGTTTCGGGCGATGCGATTCGCGTGCGGCGCGGCGGTGTTGGCCGCGTGCCTGGCCGCGTCGGCCGCCCCGGCCCCGGCGCAAGAGATCAGGTGCACGACCGTCGGCGCCGAAACCAAGTGCACCGAGATTCCGCCGCAGGCCCAGCCCACGCCCAGCGTTCCCGCCGAGGCGAGGCCGCCGGTCACCAATCTCGGCCGGTCGGGGCCCACGCGCTACGAGCGCGAGAACCTGCGGATTTTCGGCGCCGACAACCAGATCCGCCTGCTGGGCAACGCCGAGCAGAAGGCCGGCCAGCAGGGCGCGCCGCTCAACAGCGGCCGCAACTGCGCCACGTTCAACACCAGCGTTTTCTGCGACTGAGCGTCACGCTTTCGCCGGCTGCCGGGCCGGCGGGTCGCACATGAAAGTCGTCAGCGCGAAGCGCCGTCCGCGCGTGACCGGCAGCGCCTCGTGCAGCAGCGTGCACGAGAACACGCAGGCCATCCCCGCGTCCAGGCCGTAGAGCGCCCCGCCGTATTCGGGAAACCGCAGCTGGCCGCCCTCGAAGTCGTCGTTCAGGTTCAGCGAAATGGCGAAGCGCCGGTGGCGCGTGCGCGGCGACATGTTGTCGCGGTGCGGCCCGAAGAAATCCTTCCGCGCCGCGTCGTAGCCGAGCACGATATGCCCGTCGAAACCGTAGGGACCCTTGAAGGTGAAGGCCTTCGCCACCTCGGGCGCCACGCGGCGATTCAGCGTTTCGCTGATGCGCCGGACCATCGCCGGCTCGCGCACGATGTGGTCCTGGCTTTTCTTGCGGTCGTACAGCACGGCGTCGGTCGAGCCCGACACGCCGAGCTCGGCGTGGTCCGTGCCCCAGGCCACGATCAAGTCGCGGCACAGCGCCCGGTCGAACGCGTCGGGGATCAGCAGCACCGGCGCGGGCCGCCCGGCGGGCCTGGCCTCGGGCGCGCGGCAGTTCCGCCGGATGAAGTCCAGCGCCCGGTCCGCCTCGGCCGCCGGATCGGCGTCGGCGAACGCGGCCAGCACGCGCTGGTTGGCGTCGATCACCACGGTCTTGCGCCCGCCGCTTTCGCCGGCGACGGGATAGACCGCGTTGACCTTGCCCTCGGGGTCCACGAACACCGGAAAGGGCGCGTCCTTGGCCAGGGCCGCCGCGGCGTCGGCCGCGCCCGCCACCACCGCGAACGCCTCGGCCCCGGCTTCGGCCAGCTCCGGCGCGCGCGCGGCCAGCGCCTTGATCGCGGCCGCCGATTGGGGATCGGCGGCCCTGACCAGCGCCACCACGCCCGGCACGCCCTTGGTCTGGTCGTAGAACAGGCGGAACGCGCCGGCGAGGTCGGCCAGCACGAAATTCGGCACGCGGTCGCCGCGTTCCAATGGCCGCGGGGCTGGCGCAAGCGGGGTCATCGGGCCGGGAGAATCGGCCGCGGGCCCCGCTGCGTCAATACGTCCGGCCCCGGCCGCCTCGCCGCAACCGGTCGAACAGCAAAAGGAAGAACGCCGCGCCCAGTCCCCACATGCCGTTGATCGCGGGCCCGCGCCACATGGCGGCGAGCTTGAAGCCCTGGGCCGCCGGCTGGCCGCGCAAGGGGGCCAGCACGAACCAGCCGAACAAGGTTGGGCCGGCGATGCCGAACAGGAATCCGCAGATAAGGAACGCCAGCGCGGCTGTGGGCAACCAAGGCCTGACCGCCGCCAGCACGACGCCCCACACCCCGCCCCAGAACGCGGTGTTGAGCACGCGCGGCACGCCCAAGGGCCCATAGGCGTCCAGGCGCCAGACGCCCGCGCTCTGGATCAGGCCCATGCCCGCAATCGCGGCGACGGTCAGCTGATGGAACACCAGCACGGCCAGGAACCCGGCGGCGAAGCCGACGGCGAGCTCCAGCACGAAGGCGCGCCCGCCCGCGCGGGCCGGGGAAATCGACGGCGGCATGGATGGCCCCCTCGGTAGTCGCCGCTCTATTAACGCCGGGGAGGTGGCTTTAGTTCGGGTATCAGTTCACCGGCATGCCGGCCGGATCGCCCACCACGACCACGGTCAGCTTGTCGGGATCATAGAGCCGCTTGGCGACGCGGCGCGCATCCTCGAGCGTCACCTTCTCGATGTAGGAATTGCGTTTCCGCAAATAGTCGATGCCCAGATTCTCGGTCTGGATCGCCACCAGCAGGCGCGCGATCCGCCCGGTGCTGGACATCTGCAGCGGGAACGAGCCGGTGAGATAGGTCTTGGCGTTGTTGAGCTCGGTCTCGCTCGGCCCTTGGTCGCGCATGCGCCGCCACTCCTTGCGGACCAGCTCGATGCTGGTGGCGGTCTCGGCGTTCTCGGTGCCGACCATGCCCAGCACCAGCCCGGCGTGGCGCAGCGTGCTGAGCGTGCTGGCGATGGAATAGGCCAGGCCGCGCTTCTCGCGCACCTCTTCCATCAGCCGCGAGCTCTGCCCGCCGCCGCCGAGCACGTAGTTGACCGCGAGCGCGGCGTAATAGTCGGGATCGTCGCGCTTCAAGCCGAAATGCCCGAACGTCACCACGCTCTGCGGAATCGCGCGGCGCACCACCGTCACGGTGCCGGGCGCCGCGGATCCGGCCTCGGGCACCTTGGCGAGCGTGCTCGTGGCCGGCAGCTTGCCGAACGCGCGGTCGATCAGCGGCTTCAGCTCCTCGGGCGATATGTCGCCCACCACGCCGATCTTCAATCCCTCGCGCGACAGCGCCGCGCGGTGGAACGCGGCCATGTCGTCGCGCGTGATCGCGTTCACCGACTCGATCGTGCCCTGCGAGCGCCGCGCGTAGGGGTGCCCGGGGAACAGCGAGCCCCACAGCGTGCGCCAGGCGATCGAGCGCGGGTTCTCGGCGTCGCGCTGGATCTGCGCCAGGGCCTGGCCGCGCACGCGCTCGAGGTCCGCGGCGGCGAAACGCGGCTCGGTCAGCGCCAGCGCCAGCAACTCGACCGCCTCGTCGCGCCGGTCGCTCAGCGCGCGCACGCCCACGGTCAGATAGTCGCGGTCGGCGTCGGCGCTGATCTCGATCGACCGGTCCTCGATCCGCGCCTTGAACGCCTGGCTGTCGTAGGGGCCGGCGCCTTCGTCCAGCATTCCGGTCATCAGGTTGGCGAGGCCCTCCTTGCCCGCGGGGTCCTGCGACGAGCCGCCGGGAATCGCCGCCTGGATCGCCAGCACCGGCGCGGTGCGGTCGCGGATCAGCCAGGCCTCGATGCCGCCGGGGCTGGTCACGCGCTCGATCTCGAAGGCCTCAGCCGACGCCGCCATGACCGCGACGGCGGCGGCGGCGGCCAGGGTTTTGAACGGGGTCATCGCGCGGGCCTCAGCTCGTGGGCTTGGGCAAAAGGACGCCGGTGACGGATTGATGCTCGCGCAGCACGTGCCGCGCCGCCGCCAGCACCTCGGCCGCCGTCACCTTGCCGATGCGCTCGGGCCAGGTCTCGACGTCCGCGACGCTGCGGCCCATCGCCAGCGCCTCGCCGAACAGCCGCGCGCCCGCGGAATAGCTGTCGCGCGCCAGCTTGGCGGCGTCCTGCAGCCGCGTCTTGGCGCGCGCCACCTCGCTGTCGGCGACGCCCTTGTCGAGCACCTCGGCCAGCACCTTTTCCACCGCCGCCTCGACCTCGGCCACCGCCACGCCGATGCGCGGGCTGGCGTAGACCGCGAAGGTGGTCTGGTCCACCGTCAGCGCGTCGTAGTACGAGCCGGCGCCGACCGCGAGCTCCCGCTCCACCACCAGCGAGCGGTAAAGCCGGCTGGTGGCGCCGCCGCCGACGATCTCGGCCAGAAGCTGCAGCGCGTAGGCGTGCTCGCTGGCGCCGCGATTGTAGCTGGGCGCGAGATAGCTGCGCGACCACGAGGGCTGGCGCACCTGGCTGGTCTCCATGACGACGCGCCGCGCGGCCTGCTGCGCCGGTTCCTGCGGGCGCTTGCGCTCGGGCACCGCGCGCGCAGGCACCGCGCCGTAGTATTTCTCGGCCAGCGGCTTCAGCTCCGCCATGGTGATGTCGCCGCCAACCACCAGGACCGCGTTGTTGGGCACGTAGTACTTGCGGTGCCAGGCGATCGCGTCGGCGGTGGTAAGACCGCGCATCTCGTGCTCCCAGCCGATGATCGAGCGGCCGTAGGGGCTGTTCATGAACTGCGCGGCGCGCATCTGCTCGCGCAGCCGCGCGGCGGGGCTGTTGTCGAGCGTCTGGCGGCGCTCCTCGAGGATCACCTTGCGTTCGGGGTCGACCTCGGCGTCGGTGAGCCTGAGGTTGGCCATGCGGTCGGCTTCCATCCGTATCACCAGCTCGAGCCGGTCCTTGGCCACGCTCTGCACGTAGCCGGTGTAGTCGTAGCTGGTGAAGGCGTTGTCGTTGCCGCCGTGGCGCGCGACGATCTTCGAGAAATCGCCCGGCGGCACGCTGGGCGTGCCCTTGAACATCAGGTGCTCGAGGAAATGGGCGATGCCCGACTTGCCGGGCTCTTCGTCGGCCGAGCCGACCTTGTACCAGACCATGTGCGCGACCACCGGCGCGCGGTGGTTCTCGACCACGACCACCTGCATGCCGTTGGGAAGCGTGAAGCTGTCGGGATTGAACACCCCGGCCCGGGCGGAGTCGGCCGCGGGCGCCGCCGACAGCAGGGCCGCCGCCAGCAGGGTCGGCGCGGCGAGGCGGCGGAGCGGATAAAGCGCCATCGGCGGGGCTGTTCCTGGGTTGTGCACGGTTACGATAGGGCCGGGTAAGATAGGGCCGGGCGCGCGCGGCCCTCAAGTGAACTCGCCGTCATGACGAATATGTGATGCGGGCCAAGGCGTTCGGCCGGACGGGGCGTCAGTTCAGCAATCCGTCGAACACGCCGCGGCTGCGCCGCTTGATGGTCGGGGTATCGCCGTCGGTCGGGCCCTTGCCGGCCGCCGCGTTGTCCTTGAGGCGCTGCTGCTCCTTCGAGGCGTCGATGACGACGCCCGGCTCCTGCGGCTTGCGCCAGAACAGCAGGTTGTCGATCAACGTCTTGTTGGCGTCGGCCAGCTGCACCGAGTCGCGGTCGACCAGGATGCGGATGTTCGGGTCGGCGTTGGTGGCGCCGGCGCGCGCCAGCAGCGCCTGCTCGCCGGGGCTCAGGCGCTGGAAGCCAGGCACGGCGGCGGCGTCGCCGGGCTTGGCGGTGACCAGGGTCGAGCCGCCGGCGGCGGCCTTGGAATCCTTGCCGAACACGGTCTGGCGCGCCTGCTGCGTTACCGCCGTCTCGAGCGGGGCCGCGCCGGGCTGCGGCGGGCGCAGCTGGTAGTTCGGCGGCAGGGCGAGCGGCTGGCGCGTGGTGACCTGGAACTCGTCGGGCGCGGCGCGCTTTTCCAGCCCGAGCGTCTCCTTCACGCCGCTGCTGCACGCGCCAAGGCCGGCGGCGGCAACGACGGCGAACGCCAGGACGGCGGTCCGGTGTACCCTCGGGCGAGCCATCAAATATGACCTTGCTGTTACGGCCTATTTAGGCGATTCCCCCGCGCCGGACAAGCCGTCAAGAAGCAGCAGGGCGACCCCGACGCTAATGGCCGAATCCGCCAAATTGAAGGCGGGCCAATGCCACCCCCAGGCGTGGAAATCGAGGAAATCGAACACCGCGCCGAACCTCAGGCGGTCCACCACGTTGCCGAACGCCCCGCCCAGGACCAGGCCGATGCCGAGCGCGGTCGGCGCCCGTTCGGCCCGGCCGAGCCACCACACCAGGCCGGCGGAGACGACCAGGGCCAGGACCACGAACGCCCACGAGACTTGCGCGTCGTTGAACAGGCCGAAGCTCATGCCCCGGTTCCACACCTCGACCAGGTTGAGATTGGGCAGCAGCTCGATCGGTCGGCCCCGGCGCGGCTGGATCAGGCCCGCCATCCACCACTTGCTCGCCTGGTCCGCGAGCGCAATGGCGGCGGCGATGGAAAGCCCCAGGCGCAGGCAGCGCCGGTTCAACGGGGCACGGCCTCGGTGCAGCGCAGGCACAGGCCCGGCTTGGCCGGCGGCCGGCCCACCTCGGGCAGCACTTTCCAGCAGCGCTCGCATTTCGCGCCCTCGGCCAGATGTACAACGACGGCTATGCCTTCTGCTCCGGAAAGTTTGAAGCCCGTGTCATGAGGCAATTCGGAAATCGGCGCCAACGAGGAATTGGATGTGACAGCGATCTCCGCCATATCGACGCCCTTCAGGGCGTGTCGCCAGTTGTCGTCCACATAGATTTTGGGTGCTGCCTGCAAGCTTGACCCAATGCGTTTCGCGGCGCGCTCCAGCTCCAATGCGCCGGTCTCAACGAGGCGCGCCACGCGGATTCTCTCCTGATAACGCCGCGCCAGCGCGTCGTCGCGCCAGGCATCGGGCACGCCGGGGAACGGGCGCAGATGCACGCTCTCTTCCATCTTCCCGCCCGATTCGGCGGCGCGGCACAGCCACGCCTCTTCCGCCGTGAAGCACAGGATCGGCGCCAGCCACGCGGTCAGGCACTGGAACACCCGGTCCAGCACCGTGCGGCAGGCGCGCCGGCGGGCCGAGTCCGCTCGGTCGCAGTAGAGCGCGTCCTTGCGGATGTCGAAATAGATCGCCGAAAGGTCGGTCGT
>JBQTIS010000423.1:0-13504 GCA_052387895.1 Rhodospirillales bacterium
GGGATGCCTCGTTCACGCGGCTGGCCTACAACGCCGATGCGGCCAAGAAGCTACTGGCCGAGGCCGGCTAGCCCAACGGCTTTGAGGTTCAGCTCGACTGTCCGAACGACCGCCTGGCAGATCGCCTCGTCGTTGACGTAGCGGTCGTTCGGACAGTCGAGCTGAACCTCAAAGCCGTTGGGATAGCCGGCCTCGGCCAGAAGCTTCTTGGCCGCATCGGCGTTGTAGGCCAGCCGCTTGAACGAGGCATCCCAGCCGTTCACGCCCTTGCCGATCATCATGGCGGAAGGCTCGGCCATGTTGCGCATGACCTTGGTCTTGATCGCCTCGATGTCGACCGCCTGCAGGAACGCCTGGCGCACGCGCTTGTCCTGGAACGGGTTCTTGCCCTTGACCGAGGAGAACTTCAGCTCGTTGCGCACCTGGTCGAAGCCGATGAAGATCACGCGCGTTTCGGGCGACACGATGACCTTGGTGCCCTTGTTGTTGTTTATGCGGTCGATGTCCTGGACCGGCACCGGCTCCATGAAGTCGATCTCGCCCGACAGCAGCGCCGCCACGCGCGTGGGCGCGGACTTGATGGGCGTGAAGATAACCTCGGTCAGGTTGTGCTTGTACTTGTCCTTGGCCCACCAGTCCTTGTTGAGCTCGAACACCGTCTTCACGTCGGCTTCGCGGCTTTTCAGCCTGAACGCGCCGGTGCCGTTGGCGTTGGTGGTGGCGAAGTTCGGCGCGTCGCCCCGGCTGGGGTCGCTGACCTCGGTAGCCTTGTTGTCGATCGCCCAGCCCTTGGAATAGATGCCCCAGGTTGCCCATTCGACGTGCAGGATCGGGTTCGGCTTCTCGGTGATGAAATCGACGGTATGGTCGTCGACCTTCTTCACTTCCTTCACGCCGGGCAGGCGGCCCTTCAGCTCCGAGCCCTTGCTGAGGGCGCGCGCGGCCGAGAACACCACGTCGTCGGCGGTGAACGGCTTGCCGTCGTGGAATTTCACGCGCTTGCGCAGATAGAACCGCCAGCGCGTCGGCTCGGCGATCTCCCATCGCTCGGCCAGGGCCGGCTCGATCGCCAGCGTCTTGGGATCGCGGCGGATCAGCCCCTCGTACACGTTCGACAGGATGCTGAGCGACAGCGTCTGGTGGCGCATGTACTGGTCGGCCGAGTTCAAGTCGCCTTGGCTGGCCCATTTGAGCGTCTTGGCGTGGGCGGGCGGGGCCAGGACGGCGAGCGTCGCCACCGCGGTGGCGAGGGCCAGAGATCCCATCAGGCCCTGGCGCGCTGCGGCTGCGGCTGGCAAGGTTTTCCGAAACATCGGTTGTTCTCCCCTAGAGGTGCGGTGCGCCGATTGCCCTTGATATCGTGTGGGCTTGTCGTCCGGCGACCCGACGGCAATGATAATTGCAGGGGTTCGCCCAAGTCCAGACCGACGGCGGCGAAAGCGGGCATGGACGCCGAAAACCCGGGGGAGCGGTTCATGGGATTCCTGTCGTGGATTCTGGTCGGCCTGGTGGCGGGCGTTCTCGCCAAGTGGATCATGCCGGGACGCGACCCCGGCGGCATCGTCGTCACGATCCTGATCGGCATCGCCGGGGCCTTCGTGGGCGGGTTCCTGGGCGCGCTGGTGGGCGTCGGCAGCCTGAGCGGCTTCAACATCCCGACCCTGTTCACCGCCACCGCCGGCGGCATCGCGGTGCTGTTCGTCTGGCGCCGGCTCAAGGGATAGCGGCGGCGCCGACGGCCTCTGCGGCCGGCGCGGTGCCTGGCAAACCCTTGGGCAACGGCCAAAATCGCGCCCCAGGGGCGTGAAATCCGCGCTTTGACCCGGGGCCGCCTTCGCGGTTTAATGCCCGGTCGGGATTGAAATCCTAAGGGAACGCTCGGACATGAAGCCGCTCGTGAACTCGCCGTCGGCGCGCGATATCGCCTATGTTCTGCACCCCTACACCAACCTGAAGACCCACCAGACCGAGGGGCCGCTGGTCTTAAGCGAGGGCAAGGGCGTGTGGGTGACCGACGACGCCGGCAACAAGTACATCGAGGGCATGGCCGGCTTGTGGTGCTGCTCGCTGGGCTACAGCGAACAGCGCCTGATCGACGCCGCCGTCCGGCAGATGCGCCGGCTGCCGTTCCACCATTTCTTCACCGGCAAGTCGCACGAGCCCGGCATCGACTTGGCCGAGCGGCTGATCAAGATGGCGCCGGCGCCCATGTCGAAGGCGTTCTTCGCCAATTCCGGCTCCGAGGCCAACGACACGGTGGTCAAGCTGGTCTGGTACTACAACAACGCGCTGGACCGGCCGAAGAAGAAGAAGATCGTCTCGCGCCTGCGCGCCTATCACGGCGTCACCGTGGCGGCGGCCAGCCTGACCGGCCTGCCGAACAACCACCGCGATTTCGACCTGCCGATCGCCGGAATCGTGCACACGGAATGCCCGCACCACTACCGCTTCGCCAAGCCCGGCGAGAGCGAGGAGGCCTTCGCCACCCGCATGGCCGAGGCGCTGGAGCAGAAGATCCTGGCCGAGGGCGGGGCCGAGCATTGCGCCGCTTTCATCGCCGAGCCGGTGATGGGCTCGTGCGGCGTGGTGGTGCCGCCGCGCACCTATTTCGAGAAGATCCAGGCGGTGCTGCGCAAGTACGACATGCTGATGATCGCCGACGAGGTGATCTGCGGCTTCGGGCGCACCGGCAGCATGTTCGGCAGCCAGACCTTCAACATCAAGCCGGACATCATGGTGCTGGCGAAGGCCTTGTCCTCGGCCTACCTGCCGATCTCGGCCGTGCTGATCAACGAGGCGGTGTGGCAGGGGCTGGTGAAGGAGAGCGAGAAGATCGGCGTGTTCGCCCACGGCTATACCTACAGCGCGCATCCCGTGCCAGCCGCCGTGGCGGTGGAGACGCTGAAGATCTACGAGGAGCGCGACATCGTGGCCATGGTGCGCCGGGTGGCGCCGCGGCTGCAGAACGGCCTGCGCAAGTTCGCCGGCCACCCGCTGGTGGGCGAGGTGCGCGGCGTCGGCCTGATGGCGGGGGTCGAGCTGGTCAAGGACAAGGCGACCAAGCAGTCCTTCGACGGCAAGCTGGGCGTCGGCGCCTACCTGATCAAGCGCGCGCAGGCGCATGGCGCGATCCTGCGCTCGGTGGTGGGCGACATCATCTGCTTCAGCCCGCCGCTGATCATCGCCGAGCAGGAAATCGACATGCTGCTGGAGCGCTTCGGCAAGGCGCTGGACGAAACCGCCGCCTGGGTGAAGCAGAACGGCCACGCCAAGGCCGCTTGAGGCGGCCCGGCGAACCGGCCGGCTTCATGACGCGGCGAGCCCCACCCGGGAACAGGCGAGGGTGCTAAGGTGTTGGTAAGGCCGGGGTTGATGCGGGAAGAGCGGCGTTCGGCGGGCCGGACGGCGTAGCGGGAATCGGAGCGGGGATGGATTACGAGCGGTTCTTCCTGGATCAGTTGGCGGCTCTGCGCCGCGAGGGCCGCTACCGCGTGTTCGCCGACCTGGAGCGCCGGGTCGGGCGCTTTCCGCGCGCGCTGCGCCACGTCGCCCGCGAGGGCCAGCCCGACCGCACGGTCGAGGTGACGGTGTGGTGCAGCAACGACTACCTGGCCATGGGCCAGCACCCCCAGGTGATCGACGCGATGCGCCAGGCGCTGGGCCGGCATGGCGCGGGAGCCGGCGGCACGCGCAACATCTCGGGCACGCCCCACCTCTTGGTCGAGCTCGAGCGCGAGCTGGCGGCGCTGCACGGCAAGCAGGCGGCGCTGCTGTTCACCTCGGGCTACGTATCGAACCAGGCGGCGCTGGGCACGTTGGCCGCGCGGCTGCCGGATTGCGCCGTGTTCTCGGACCGGTTCAACCACGCATCGATGATCCACGGCATCCGCGACAGCCGGGCCGAGAAGCGCATCTTCGCCCACAACGACCCGGCCGACCTGGAGCGGCTGCTCGAGGCCGAGACGCGCCGGCGCGCCAAGGTCGTGGCGTTCGAGTCGGTCTATTCGATGGACGGCGACATCGCGCCGGTGGGCGCGCTGGCCGAGGCCGCGCGCAGGCACGGGGCGCTGGTCTATCTCGACGAGGTCCACGCCGTCGGCATGTACGGCGCGGGCGGCGGCGGCGTCGCCGAGCGCGACGGCGTGGCCGGGCAAATCGACGTGATCGAGGGCACGCTGGGCAAGGCGTTCGGCGTGATGGGCGGCTACATCGCCGGCACGGCGGCGCTGGTCGATTTCGTCCGCAGCAACGCCAGCGGCTTCATCTTCACCACCTCCTTGCCGCCGGCGGTGGCGGCCGGCGCGCTCGCGGCGGTCAGGATTCTGCGCAGCGATGAAGGCAGGGCGCTCCGCGCGCGCCACCAGGAACGCGCCCGGACGCTCAAGGACCGCCTGGCCGCGGCCGGCCTGCCGGTGATGCCGTCGCAAAGCCACATCGTGCCAGTCCCGGTGGGCGACGCCGCCCTGTGCAAGGCGATCAGCGACCGCCTGCTGGACGAACACGGGATTTACGTGCAGCCGATTAACTACCCGACCGTGCCGCGCGGCCCCGAACGGCTGCGCTTCACCCCCAGCCCGCTGCACGGCGACGCCGATATCGAGCGCCTGGTGGCCGCGCTTGGGGCGGTGTGGCGCGATCTCAAGGTCAACGCCGCGGCGTGAGGTTGCGGTCGCCGATCGTTCGCGTTCGCCTTTGGACCGCGCCCGCCGCCGCCCGATCGTGTCTGACGCCCGATATGTCTGACGCCCGGTATGTTTGTCGATCGTCAATGTTTCTCGATGGCCAGGGAGTGGACGGAATAGCGTGCCGATGTACCGCGACAACAGCCTGATCCCGATCGAGGCGGTGCGCCTGAGCGCGCTGGGCCGGCTGGCGCGCGGGCGGATGCGCTACGCCGATCTGGCGGGCGAGGTGCGCCACTTCACCAGCCGCATGGTCGGGCCGTCGCTCGACCTGCTCGGCACCTCGATCGAGCTGTTGCGCCTGGAGGGGCTGGTCGCGGCGGTGGACGGCAAGGGCATGGACGACAACGCCACGCTCGCGCTGACCCCGGCCGGACGCGCGGCCTTGCGCGAGCTGATGCTGGCCAATGTGCGCTCGCCCGGCAGCGACATGGGCAAGCTGGTGCTGGCCCTCAAGCTCAGGTTCATCGACCTGCTCGACGCGGCGGACCGGCGCGAGCTGGTGGACGGCATGGTCGAGTTGTACCGGGCGGAGAAGGCCCGGCTGGCGGACCTGCGCCGCGGCCTGGCCGGGGACGGCGGCGAGGGCGGTCTGGCGCGCTGGCTGGACTTGGAGGTCGCGCAGGCGAACGAGCGCCTGGAGTGGTGCGAGCGGTTCCAGGCAAGGCGGTGACCCCCCTTTCCCTCCCGGTCGATTGCATCGTCGATGCCAAGGCCGTCGTCGCCGAAACGCCGGTCTGGGACACGCGCGAGAACGCGCTGTGGTGGGTCAGCATCTTCGAGCCGAGCTTGAACCGCTACGATCCCTCCACGGCCAAGAACCTGGCGTACAAGATGCCCGCCCCGATCGGCTCGTTTGCCTTGCGCGAACGGGGCGGCGCGCTGGTGGCGCTCAAGACCGGCCTGCATTTCTTCGATCCCGCCAGCGGCAAGCTCGATTTCGCCGTCAACCCCGACCCGGTCCCCGACCATCGCTTGAACGAAGGCAAGTGCGACCGCAGCGGCAACGCGTTCTGGGTAGGCTCGATGAAGGATCCGATCGAGCCGTTCCGCGGCGACTCCGCGTTCTTCCGCTTCTCCAGGGACCGCAAGCTCGAACGCAAGATCGAGGGCGTGATCACCGCCAACGCCACCGCGTTCAGCCCCGACAACCGCACGCTATACCAGGGCGACTCGCACCCGAGCGTGCGCAGCGTGTTCGCCTGGGACCACGACCCTTGGGACGGCGCGATCTCCAACCGCCGTCTGTTCCTCGACACGCACGGCCAGGACGGGCGCGTGGACGGCTGCTGCGTCGACGCCGAGGGCTGCTACTGGGCGGCCTCGATCGACAGCGGCACGTTCAAGCGCTTCACGCCCAAGGGCAAGCTCGACATGATCGTCAAGGTGCCGGTGCTGTGGCCGACCATGCCTGCCTTCGGCGGCAAGGACCTCGATACGTTCTACTTCACGTCGCTGAGCCGCCAGGACGGGCGCAAGTCGCCGAGCGGCCTCGACGGCGGCGTGTTCGCGATGCGCGTGCCCGGCGTCACGGGATTGCCGGAGACGCGGTTCAAGGGCTGAGGCCCCTCACCCGGTCCTCGCTTGCGCTCGGACCACCCTCGCCCCGCCCATGCGGGGCGAGAGGCAAGAAACCCTCGCCCCCTGCAAAGGGGGAGAGGGTGCGAGCGAAGCGAGCGGGTGAGGGGAAGCCGGCTTATTTGCCCCTGAGCTTCGCCAGCCTGAGGCGCAGCGCGTTCAACTTGATGAACCCCTCGGCGTCGCGCTGGTCGTAGGTGCCATAATCCGCCTCGAACGTCACGTGCTTCGTGCTGTACATGCTGAAGGGCGACTTGCGGCCCACGACCGCGACGTTGCCCTTATAGAGCTTGAGGCGCACCGTGCCCGTCACGCGCTCCTGGCTCTTGTCGATCGCGGCTTGCAGCATCAGGCGCTCAGGGCTGAACCAGAAGCCGAAATAGATCAGCTCCGCGTAGCGCGGCATCAGCTCGTCCTTGAGGTGCGCCGAGCCGCGGTCGAGCGTGATGCTCTCGATGCCCCGGTGCGCCCAATGCAGGATCGTGCCGCCCGGGGTTTCGTACACGCCCCGGCTTTTCATCCCCACGAAGCGGTTCTCGACCAAATCCAGCCGGCCCACGCCGTTGGCCTTGCCCAGCTCGTTCAGCCGCGCCAGCAGCCTGGCGGGCGAGAGCTTCTTGCCGTCCACCGCCACCGCGTCGCCGCGCTCGAACTCGATCTCGACGTGCCGCGCCTTGTCGGGCGCGGCCTCGGGCGAGATCGTGCGCTGATAGACGAACTCCTCCGGCTCGTGCCACGGGTCCTCCAGCGCCTTGCCCTCGCTCGAGGAGTGCAGCAGGTTGGCGTCGACCGAGAACGGCGCCTCGCCGCGCTTGTCCTTGGCGATCGGTATCTGGTGCTTCTCGGCGAAGTCCAGGAGCTTGGTGCGCGAATCCAGGTCCCATTCGCGCCACGGCGCTATCACCTTGATGTCGGGCTTAAGCGCGTAGTAGGTCAGCTCGAAGCGCACCTGGTCGTTGCCCTTGCCGGTGGCGCCGTGCGCCACGGCGTCGGCGCCCACCTTCTCCGCGATCTCGATCTGGCGCTTGGCGATCAAGGGCCGCGCGATCGAGGTGCCGAGCAGATATTGGCCCTCGTACAGCGCGTTGGCGCGGAACATCGGAAACACGAAGTCGCGCACGAATTCCTCGCGCAGATCCTCGACGAAGATCTGCTTCACGCCCAGCATCTCGGCCTTCTTGCGCGCGGGCGCCAGCTCCTCGCCCTGGCCGAGGTCGGCGGTGAACGTCACCACCTCGCAGCCATAGGCGGCCTGAAGCCATTTCAGGATCACCGAGGTGTCGAGACCCCCGGAATAGGCCAGCACGACCTTCTTGACGCCCGATTGGGGCGCCCCGCCGGCCTTGATTTTCACGGCCATCTCGAACTCCCGCGGTCGAAACGGCGCGCAGTATAGGCGCTGCGAGCGGAGGGGCAAGCCGCCGCCCTCAGTCCAGCTTGAAGCCTTTCCCGCGCACGAACGCGCCGAACCCGGCGCGTTCGGGCTTGGAGTATTGCCGCGCCTTGTCCTCGGACCAGCCATAGGGATCGGCGCGGCCGTATTCGGCCTCGTAACGCTGGCTGCGATAGCGCCGGCGCTTGTCGTAGTCCGCCACCTGCTCGCGGATGCGGGCGTCGTCGAACCGGTCCGTGTGCACGGTCGCGGCCAGCGGCAGGCGCGGGACGACCTGGCCCTCGCCCCGGGGCCAGCCCAGCGCGAGCCCGGCATAGGGAAACACGTGCTGCGGCAAGTCCAAGAGCGCGCTTGCCTCTTCCGCCCGGTTGCGGATCACGCTTAAAGGGCAGCAGCCCAGGCCGGCGGCTTCCGCCGCCAGCACCAGCCAGCCCAGCACGATCGCCGCGTCGGTCGCCGCGTTGAAGAACGCGTCGAGATGGTCGTTGGCGAACGGCTTGTTGCGCCATTCATGCACCAAGCGCTGGCGGCGGTTGTTGGCGCAGACCACCAGCAAGGCCGGCGCGGCCGGCAGCCAGTCCATGTCCGCCATCAGCGCGTCGAGCTTTTGGCGCAGCGTCTTGTCCGCCACGATCACGATGTCGCGCTGCTGCAGGTCGCTTTTGCTGGGCGCGGACAGCGCCACGGCGCAGAGCAGCTTTATCAGCGCCGCATCGACCGGCTTGTCCAGAAACGCGCGGTGCGAGCGGTGGCCGGCCATGCGCGCTAGCGCCTCGTTGGCCGCCGCCGCCTCGGGCGCGTCGGCGAAACGTTGGGACAGCGCCGCGTGAAGGCGCGCCGGTGCGTCGATCATGGCAACCTCTCAATTCGCCGGAATTTTCCGCTCAAGCCCCGGGTCGAGCGCGTGCTTGTACGAGATCAGCGCCTTCATGCCCTTGTCCGACAGCGCGTACACGCCGCGCGCGACGCGCTGGAACCAGCCATAGACGTCGTCCTGCAAGATGCGGGCGGCCTTGGGCGCGCCGGCGTCGCGGCGCAAGTCCGCCGGGCTTGCCTTGCCCTCGCGCCGCAGCACCTGGGCGCAGCGCAGCGCCTCCTGCCGATAGGCGGTGACGATGCCCGTGCGCGTGATCCCGCCGGTGTTCGGATCGCCCACGCGCCTCATATGTTCGCCCAGCAGCAGCGCGGCCCGGCGCTTGTTCTTGCGCGGCCGGTAGGGCACCGGGTCGAGCGCCACGTCGACCCCCTGCCCCTTGCCGCGGCCGAGATGCACCAGCAGCAGGCCCAGGCCCAGCATGCGGCACAGCTTCCTCGCCGCCCTTCCGTCGGGCCGGCCGCGCCAGGGCCCGCGCGCGGTCGCGCCGTCGACCGCCAGGTACACACGCTCGCTCAACCCCAGGCGGTCCACGCCCTGCAACACCAGGTCGAGATTGAACTTGCGTTTCAGCTCGACGATCGCCGGCGGCTCGGCCCCGCGCACGCCAACCACGTCGCAGCCCCTGACCTCGGCCTTGACCTCGTAGCCCTGGCCCTCAAGGAACGCCTTGACCGGCGCGTAGAGCGCGCGCTCGGGCGCGGGCTTGGGTTTCGCCGCCACGGCCTAGCGTTTCTTGCCGCCCCGCTTCTTGCGGCGGGCCACCGCGTCGGCCAGCACGCACATGATCTCGAACATCATCGTGGCGCCGACCATCGCGGTGTTGCCCGAGGGATCGAACGGCGGCGCCACCTCGACCACGTCGCCGCCGACGATCTCGAGCCCTTGCAGGCCGCGCAGCATCGCCTGGGCCTCGTAGGTGGAATACCCGCCGATCTCGGGCGTGCCGGTGCCCGGCGCGTAGACCGGGTCGAGTCCGTCGACGTCGAAGCTGACATAGGTGGGGCCGGCGCCGGCCACGCGCCGCGCCTCTTTCACCACCTTGTCCACGCCCAGCTTGAAATACTCCTCGATGTAGATCACGCGCACGCCCTGTTTTTCGGCCCAGTCGTTGTCGTTCTCGCCGTAGAGCGAGCCGCGGATGCCGATCTGTATGGTTCGCTTTGGATCAAGGAGCCCCTCCTCGATCGCGCGGCGGAACGGCGTGCCGTGGGTGAATTTGTGGCCGCCGAAATAGCGGTCCCAGGTGTCGGAGTGGGCGTCGAAATGCACCATGCCCACCGGCCTTTCCCGGGCGATGGCGCGCATGATCGGCAGGGTGACCAGGTGGTCGCCGCCGGCCGACAGCGGAACGGCGCCGCCTTCGTGGATGCGGGCGAAGAACTTCTCGACCCGCCCCAGCGTGTCGTGCAGGTCCACCGGGTTGACCGGGCAGTCGCCCATGTCGCCGATGCGCGCGAGGTCGTAGGGGCTGATGCGGCTGACGTGGTGGATCAGCCGCATCAGACACGACGCGTCGCGCAAGGCCCGCGGCCCGTGGCGCGCGCCCGCCCGGTTGGTGGTGCCGCCGTCCCACGGCACGCCGACCAGCGCGATGTCGAGCCGCTTGGGGTCGTCGAACAGCGGCAGGCGCATGAACGTCGCCACGCCGGCGAATCGCGGCAGCACCGCGCCGCTGACCGGGCGTGGGTTCGACTTGGATTGGGCCATGACCGCGCTCCGCCAGGGCTGCTATGTATCAAGCTATAGTCAGCGCGGGGCGCGGGGGCAACGCCGAATCGCGGCGCCGCCTCGAGGGGGGAATCCGGGTTGAACGACGGCTTCGACATGGTGGTGGCGGGTGGAACCGCGGTGACGCCCGGCGGCGCGGTGCGCGCCGATATCGGCGTCAGCGCGGGCCGCATCGCGGCGATCGGCGACCTCGGCAAGGCCAAGGCGGCCGAGCGCGTGGACGCGGCCGGCCTTCACGTGCTGCCCGGCGCGATCGACACCCAGGTGCACTTCCGCGAGCCGGGCGCCGAGCACAAGGAAGACATGAACACCGGCACCGCGGCGGCGGTGCTGGGGGGCGTGACCTGCGTTTTCGAGATGCCCAACACCAAGCCGCCGACGCTTACCCAGGCGGCGCTGGAGGACAAGCTGAAGCGCGCGCAGGGACGCGCGTGGTGCGACCACGCCTTCTTCGTCGGCGCGGCTTCGAGCAACGTGGGCGAGCTGGGCGATCTGGAGATGCTGCCGGGCTGCTGCGGGGTCAAGGTGTTCATGGGCTCGTCCACCGGCGGCCTTTTGGTCGAGGACGACGAGACGCTGGAGAAGGTGCTGGGCCTGGGCTATCGCCGCGTGGCGGTGCACGCCGAGGACGAGCCGCGGCTGAAGGAGCGCCGGCCGATCGCCGAGCAGGTCAAGCACTGCCGCGCGCACCCGGACTGGCGCGACGCCGAGACCGCCATCGCCGCCACGCGCCGCCTCTTGGACCTGGCCCACAAGGTCCACCGGCGCGTCCATGTGCTGCACGTCACGACCGCCGAGGAGATGGAATTCCTGGCCTTGCATAAAGACATCGCCACGGTCGAGGTGACGCCGCAGCATCTGACGCTGACGGCGCCGGGCTGCTACGAGCGGCTGGGCACCAAGGCGCAAATGAATCCGCCGATCCGCGACGCGCGCCACCAAGCGGGGTTGTGGCGCGCCGTTGCCGAGGGCGTGGTGGACCTGGTGGGCTCCGACCATGCCCCGCACACCGCCGAGGAGAAGGCCCAGGAATACCCCAAGTCGCCCTCCGGCATGCCGGGCGTGCAGACCATGCTGCCGCTGCTCTTGGACCACGCGGCGCAGGGTCGGCTGACGCTGGAGCGCGTGGTGGACCTCCTCGCCCACGGGCCGCAGCGCGTCTATGGCATCGCCAACAAGGGGCGCATCGCCGCGGGCTACGACGCCGATCTCGTGCTCGCGGACCTGAAGGCCAAGCGCGAGATCACCGACGCCGACAGCGCCAGCCGCTGCGGCTGGACGCCATTTGACGGCATGAAGGTGACGGGCTGGCCCGTCGTGACGATCCTGCGTGGGCACGTGGTGGTGCGCGACGGCGAGCTGATCAACGATCCGCTGGGCCGGCCCGCGCGGTTCCTGGAAACGCTGTAACAGCGCTCCGCGCTGCCTTCGCCTTCGCCAGCGCGATATTGGCCGCACTCGAATGACCCAGCCGCTTTTCATCCAGCTCAAGGAGCTCTTGCGCCTGTCCGCGCCGGTGATCGTCTCGCGCACCGGCATCATCGCCATGGGCCTGGCGGACATCGCGTTCCTGGGCCGGGCCGGGGCCGAACAGGTGGCCTATATGACCATTTCGAGCATGGTGATCGGCACGATCTTCGTGGGCTCGATCGGGCTGATGGTCGGGACCATGGTCGAGGCCTCGCACGCCTTTGGCGCGGGCGACGAGCGCGAATGCGGCCAGGTATGGCGGCGCTCGCTGCCTTACGCGCTGGCCGTGGGCATCCTGGGCGGGATCGCCTGCCTGTTCGGCCAGCCGCTGTTCCGCCTGACCGGCCAGGAGCCGGACATCGCCAGGGGCGGCGCCGAGGTGCTCGTGGTCCTGGGATTGTGCCTGCCCGGCACGGCGCTGTTCGTGACCACGACCTTCTTTCTCGAGGCGATCAAGCGGCCGTTGCCGGGGATGGCGACGATCCTGTTGGCCAATGTGCTGAACGGCGTTCTCAACTGGATATTCGTATTCGGGCATTTGGGCGCGCCGGCCCTCGGCGCCGTGGGCTCGGCCATCGCCACCGCCGCCACGCGCACCGCCATGGCCGTGGGGCTGATCGCTTTCGTGCTGCTGATGGCCGACCGCCGGCGCTTTGCCGTGCGCGAGCGCCCGGCGCGTCCCTGGCGCGACGGGGGCCGCGCGCGGGCGATGGGCTATGCCACCGGCGCCGCTTACGGGTTCGAGGCGGCGGCGTTCGGCTCGATGAGCCTGTTCGCGGGCTGGCTGGGGGCGCTCGAGCTCGCGGCCTGGGGCATCGCCATCAACTCCATGGCGCTGGTGTTCATGATCGCGGTCGGCCTGGGCGTCGGCACGGCGGTGCGCGTGGGCCATGCGCGCGGGCGCGGCGACAGACGCGCGATGGCGGAGGCGGGATGGCTGGGCCTGGGCGCTACGTCGGTCGCGATGGGCGCGGCGTCGCTCGTGTTCTGGCTCTTGCCGCGCGAACTGGCGGCGCTGTTCACCGACGATGCGGCGTTGCTGGCGCTGGGCGGCGGCATGCTGGCGATGGCGGCCTGGGTGATGGTCGCGGACGGCGGCCAGGGGTTGATGCTGTCGGCGGTGCGCGGCACCGGCGACAGGTGGGTCCCGACCGCGATGCACTTCACCGCCTATTTCGGGGTGATGATCCCGCTGGCCTGGCTGCTCGCCTTTCCGCTCGGCTTCGGCGCGGCGGGGCTGTTCCTGGGCATTCTCGCCGCCAGCATCGTCGCCGTCGCGCTCTTGTCCTGGCGGTTCCACCGGCGTTGCCGGTAGCCCGCTCCCGCCCCGCGCGCCCTTGACCGGCGGTTTGTACGTACATACAATTTTGCCCGATGGCCGACCGCACCTGGGACGAGGCCGAGCGCGAAGCGAGCCTGGCGAAGCACGGGGTCGATTTCATCGACGCTTGCCTGGTTTTCGAGGACCCCTTCCTGATCGAGGACGAGGACAAACGGCGAGGTTATGGCGAAGTCCGCATCCAAGCGACCGGCTTCGCCCAAGGCAAGATCATGTTCGTCGTATACACCCCGCGCGGCGGACCGCGCCGGCTGATTTCGGCCAGATTGGCAAATCGCGATGAAAGGCAACGCTATGAAGAGAAAAAGAAAACACATTCCGGGAAGCCGCACTGATTGGGCGCTGCTCGACTCCGTGACGGACGAAGAAGTCTTGCGTCGCGCGCTGGCCGATCCCGACGCCCTGCCCACGACCAAGGCGGACTGGAAACACGCCTA
>JBQTIS010000424.1:0-7147 GCA_052387895.1 Rhodospirillales bacterium
GGCGTTGGCGTTTTTGCCGGCCTGGTAGCTGCCGCGCGTGGTTTCCGGCGGGTTGGGCTTGGCGGCCGCCTTGGGGGCGGTGTCGGCCACCGCCGGACGCGCGCCAAGCGCAACGGCGCCGGCCGCGGCCAGCAGGGCCGCCCCAACGGTCGCCCTGGTCGGAGAACGACGGACCATCCCTGTTTCCTTCACGGGGGAAGACGCTCGCATCGCAGCATAACCCAAAGCCCCCGGCCCGGCCAACCGTCGCAGGGAAAAATTCCTGGCGGATTCCCGATTGATTCCGGGCCGATTCCGGCGGCATCCGGCCGATTCCATTCACATATTCGGGTAGTTGGGGCCGCCGCCGCCCTCGGGCACGGTCCAGTTGATGTTCTGGGCCGGGTCCTTGATGTCGCAGGTCTTGCAGTGCACGCAGTTCTGGGCGTTGATCTGGAGCTTCTTCGCGCCCGCCTCCTCCACCACCTCGTACACGCCCGCGGGGCAGTAGCGCTGCTCGGGCGAGTCGTAAACGCCGTCGACCTCGCGCGACCACACCTGCCGGTCGATCACCTTCAGATGCGCGGGCTGGTTTTCCTCGTGGTTGGTGTTCGAGACGAACACCGAGGAAAGTCGGTCGAAGCTCACCTTCCCGTCGGGCTTGGGGTAGTCGATGCGCCGGCTCGCCGCCGCCGGTTTCAGCGCCGCGTGATCGGGGTGGTGATGCATGGTCCAGGGCGCCCGGCCGCGGAACAGATAGGTGTCAATGGCGGCGTTGGCGAGTCCCGCCCACAAGCCCCGGCGGAAACCGGGCCGCACGTTGCGCACGCGATAGAGCTCGTCCCACAACCAGGATCGCTTCAGGCGTTCGGGATAGGAGGCCGCGTCGGGTGCTTGCGCTCCGTCCTTCAGCGCGTCGAATGCCGCCTCGGCCGCGACCATGCCCGACTTCATCGCGGTGTGGCTGCCCTTGATCTTGGGCACGTTGAGGAACCCGGCCGTGTCGCCGATCAAGAGGCCGCCGGGAAAGGTCAGCCTGGGGATGGACTGGAAGCCGCCCTCGTTCAGCGCCCGCGCGCCATAGGCCACGCGCTTGCCGTTCTCGAAAACTGGGCGGATCGCCGGATGGGTCTTGAAGCGCTGGAATTCCTCGAACGGGCTCAAATACGGATTTTCGTAGTCCAGCCCGACCACGAACCCGGCCGCGACCTGGCACGCGCCGTCCTTGGGCGCGAGGTGATAGATGAACGACCCGCCATAGGTGCGCGCATCCATCGGCCAGCCGATGGTGTGCGTGATGTGGCCGGGGCGATGCGCCTTGGGATCGACCTGCCACAGCTCCTTGACGCCCAGGCCGAAGGTCTGCGGATCGGCGCCCTCGCGCAGCCTGAACTTGTCGAACAAGGTCTTGGTGAGCGAGCCGCGGCAGCCCTCGGCGAACATCGTCAGCCGCGCGCGCAGCTCCACCCCCGGCGCGTGGTTGGGCGTCGGCTTGCCGTCCCGGCCGATGCCCATGTCGCCGGTGGCCACGCCCGCGACGCGGCCCTTCTCGTCGTACAGCACCTCGGCCGCCGCGAAGCCGGGATAGATCTCGACGCCCAGCTCCTCCGCCTGCTTCCCGAGCCAGCGGCACAGATTGCCCAGGCTGATGATGTAGTTGCCCTTGTTGTGCATCTGCGGCGGCGTGGGCAGGCGGAAGGCGCGCGTTCGGGTGAGAAACAGGAACCGGTCCTCGCCCGCGGGCGTATCGAGCGGCGCGCCCTTGTCTTTCCAGTCGGGGATCAACTCATTGAGCGCGCGCGGCTCGAACACCGCGCCGGAGAGGATATGCGCGCCGACCTCCGAGCCTTTCTCGATCACGCAGACGCCGAGCTCCTTCCCCGCCTCGACGGCGCGTTGCTTGAGCCGGATTGCGGCGGCGAGCCCCGACGGACCCGCGCCCACGATCACCACGTCGTATCGCATCGTCTCGCGCGGCATCGTTTTCTCTCACTCGATTTGCTTTACCGGAGATTAAAGCAGGAAGCCGCGAGACAGGGTAGGTCCGCGCCTGCCTTTCCACAGGCAATGGGGCTATAAGAGTTTCATGCCGACTGCCGTCGATCCCCTCGCCGCGCTCAAGTGGTATCTAGACATGGGTGTGGACGAGCTCATGGAGGAACGGGCGCCCGACCGCCTAGCGGGCAAGCCGCCGCCCGCGCCGCTTTCGCCCGCACCGCAAGCCTCCGTTCCGCGCTCCGCCGCGAAGGCCGCCTCCCCTTCCCTGCCGCTCAGCCCCGCCGCCCAGGACGCGCACCACCTGGCATCCGCCGCGCGCACGATCCAGGAGCTCGAGGACGCGCTGCGCGCCTTCGATGGCTGCCCGCTCAAGGCCACGGCCACCAATCTGGTGTTCCACGACGGCGATCCCAAGGCGCGGGTCATGTTCGTGGGCGAGGCGCCGGGGGCCGACGAGGACCGCGCCGGCAAGCCGTTCGTGGGCGTCAGCGGCCGGCTGCTGGACCGCATGATCAAATGGATCGGGCTCGACCGCGCCTCCGCCGATCCCGCGGCCGCCGCCTACATCACCAACCAGGTGTACTGGCGCCCGCCGGGCAACCGCACGCCGACCGACGCCGAGGTCGCGGCCTGCGTGCCGTTCGTGACGCGGCAAATCGAGCTGACCTCGCCCGAGATCCTGGTGCTGGTGGGCGGGGCCGCGACCAAGACGCTGCTGGGCCGCACGTCAGGCATCACCAAGCTGCGCGGGCAGTGGTTCGAGTTCTCCTCGCCGGGCCTGGCGCGCCCGGTGCCGACGATCGCGATCTTCCATCCCGCCTATCTGCTGCGCACGCCCGTGTTCAAGCGCGAGGTCTGGCGCGACCTCCTGGCGATCAAGCAGCGGCTGGCGCAAATCGATTGATCCGGCGCGCGGCATTCCCCAAAGAGTCAATGGCTTAGGCCGGCTCGGCTTGCCGGGCGGGGCGAATTCCTTTAGTCACGGCTTCCGGGGAAGCACATCGGGGTCGGACAATCCATGCGTTGGACATGGACGCGACGCATTGGCGCCGCCGCGCTGGGTCTGTGCCTGTTGGGCGCGGCGCCGCTCGGCGCGCAGACAGTCCCGAATGGCGACGCCCAGCGCCAGGCCGCGCTGCCGAAAATCCTGTCCGACGAGGACTTGGCGACCTACGCCCAGATCTTCCGTTTGCAGGACCAGGCGCGCCTCGGCGACGCCGACAAGCTGGTCGGCCGGCTCAAGGACAAGCGCCTGGTCGGCCATGTTCTGGCGCAGCGCTATCTTGGGCCCCATTACCGCACGCCCTATCGGGAGCTTGCGGCTTGGCTGACGCAGTACGGCGACCATCCCCAGGCGCCGCGGATGTACAAGCTGGCGCTGAAGCGCCTGCCGCCCGGAACGAAACTGCCGCCCGATCCCGCCACCGCGCGCAGCGCCCGCGGCGGCGGCGTCGCGATCGTGCCCGATGAAGACGACGAGGCCACGGAGTTCGCCGAAGCGCCCAACCCGGCTTTGGACGACCGGCCGGCCAACGCGGCCGCCGCGAGCGACGAGGACGACTTTCCCGCCAATGCCGCCGCCGCGGCCGGTCCGGCCGGCCCGACGCGCCTCGCTCAAGCTGGCATCGGACGGGCCTGGGAGGCCGGCCTCGCCGCCTGGCGGCACAAGCGCTGGGCCGAAGCGGCGCGGCATTTCGAGGCGGTCGCCGGAGCGCCGGGAAACGATTCCTGGCGCGTGGCGGCCGGGCATTTCTGGGCCGCGCGTACGCATCACGCCGCCGGCAATCCGCAACGCTACGTCCATGCGATGCAGCTTGCCGCGCAGCACCCCCGCAGCTTCTACGGCATCCTCGCCCGCAACCTGCTGGGCCTGGACGGCGGGCTCAGCTTCCAGAAGCCCGGTCTTACCGTCGGCGAGATGCAGGCGCTGGCGCGCGAACCGGGCGTGCTGCGCGCGCTGGCGCTGGCGGAACTGCGCCAGCACGACCGGGCCGATCTGGAGCTGCGCGCCGCCGCCGGCCGCCTGCAGAATTCGATCCAGCCGCTGATCGCGCTGGCGACACGCATCGGCGCGCCGTCGGCCACGCTCGAGCTGGCCATGCGGCTGCAACGCGTCGAGGGCGTGGCGGTGGACGCGGCGCTTTATCCCCTGCTGCCCTGGCAGTCGCAGGCGGGCGAGAACGGCATCGACGCGGCGCTGCTGCACGCGCTGATCCGCCAGGAATCGGGCTTCCGCGCGCGGGCGTTGAGCCGGTCCGGGGCGCGCGGGCTGATGCAGCTGATGCCCGCCACCGGGCGCTTCATCGCGCGCGCGACCGGCGCCAGCCTGCCGTCGCGCGACCGGCTGTACGACCCCGCCCTGAATCTGGCCCTGGGCCAGGCCTACGTGACGCATCTGTTCCGCGACGCCGATATCGGCCCCAACCTGTTCCGCATGGTGGCGGCCTACAACTACGGCCCCGGCAATTTGCGCCGCTGGGAACGCCGGGCCGACCACGCCGACGACCCGCTGCTGTTCATCGAAAGCATCCCCGCGCGCGAGACGCGCGATTTCATCGAGCGCGTGCTGGCCAACATGTGGATTTACCGCATGCGTTTCGGGCAGCGGACGCCTTCGCTCGACGCCCTGGCGGCTGGCGAATGGCCGGGCTACGATCCGCAGGCCAGCCCCGACATGGCCGCCACCGCGAACTGACGCGCGGCCTTTAGCCGGGATTCCGTCCGAAGATAAGGAGGCGCGCGGCCCACGCCCGCGCGGAACCGATGTCGCGCATCGACCCGAACCGCCCGTTCCTGCCAGTCAACATCGCCGTGCTGACAGTGTCGGACACGCGCAATGCCGCCGACGACCGCTCGGGCCAAACCTTGGCCGAGCGCATCGAAAAGGCCGGGCACCGCGTCGCCGCCAGGGTCATCGTGCGCGACGAGGCCAAGGACATCGTGGCGCAGCTCAGGAAATGGATCGCCGACCCGGCGATCGACGTGGTGATCTCGACCGGCGGCACCGGCGTTACCGGCCGCGACGTGACGCCCGAGGCGTTCCATCAGGTGTTCGAGAAGGAGATACCGGGCTTCGGCGAGCTGTTCCGCTGGGTCAGCTTCCAGAAGGTCGGCACCTCGACCATCCAAAGCCGCGCCGTGGCGGGCGTGGCCGGCGGCACCTACCTGTTCGCGTTGCCCGGATCGCCCGGCGCCTGCAAGGACGCCTGGGACGAGATTTTGGCGCAGCAACTCGACAACCGCCACCGCCCCTGCAATTTCGTCGAGCTGATGCCGCGTTTGCAGGAGCACTTGACCAAGAAAGCGACGGGCTGACCGCGATGGGAAGCTGGAACGTGTCGCCCGAAGCCGAAAGCCTGCACCGCGAGGCGCTGGTGTGGGACGGGCATTCCTGCCTGCCGCTGCGCTCGGGCGTGGACATGAAGATGCTGCAACGCCACCGCGACGCCGGCATCGACTACGTGTCGATCAACGTCGGCATGGATTTCAATCCGGTCGAGCAGGTGATGCGCGTGATCGCCGGGTTCCGCGCCGGCATCGCCGCCAATCCCGCCGATTTCGTTCTCGCCGGCACGGCCGCCGACGTGCGCCGGGCCAAGGCCTCGGGCAAGCTCGCGGTCAGCTTCGACCTGGAAGGGTCGAACATGCTGGCGGGCGACGCCAATATGCTCGCACTCTATTGGGACCTGGGCGTGCGCCAGATCCACTTGGCCTACAACCGCAACAACGCGGTCGGCGGCGGCTGCCACGACGCCGAGACCGGCCTTACCTCCTTCGGCCGCAAAGCGGTCGCCGAGATCAACCGCCTGGGCATGCTGATGGACTGCTCGCATACCGGCCATCGCACCAGCATGGAGATCATGGAGGCGTCCAAGCGGCCGGTGATCTTCTCGCATGCCTGCGTGCACGCGCTGAAGCAGCACGGGCGCAACGTGCGCGACGACCAGATCGACGCCTGCGCCAAAAGCGGCGGCGTCATCGGCGTGACCGGCATCGGCATCTTCCTCGGACAGAACGACAACAGCACCGAGACCGTCGTGCGCCACATCGACTACATCGCCGAGCGCGTGGGCCCGCGCCACGCCGGCGTGGCGCTGGATTTCGTGTTCGAGCGCGGCGGCGACGAATACCCGCCCGGATTCGACCGCAAGACCTGGTGGCCGCCGGGCAACGAGTACGAAACGCCCAACCGGCGCAACGTGGCGCCCGAGCAGATGCCCGAGCTGACCGAGGCGCTGCTGAAGCGCGGCTACGGAGAGGGCGACATCCGCGGCATCATGGGCGAGAACTTCCTGCGCGTCGCCGCCCAGAGCTGGGGCGGCTGAATCCCGCCATGGTCGACCTGAAGGCGCTGGCGGCGGCGCTGGCCGGCGTGCCGGGCCTTGCGGGCATCGGCGCGTCGCAGTTGCTGCCGCTCGAAGCCAGGGGCATTGCGCACGACCATTTGCGGATCGGCGCCAGCGGCCTTTTGGCGCGGGTGCCGCGGCCATCGCAGTTCGGCCCGAGCGGCGACGCCTATGTGCGCTATCAGGCCGCGAGCTTCCGGCGCGCCGGCCCGAGCGGCCATGTGCCGCGCCTGGTCGCGGCGATCGCGCCCGCGCCCGGGCTGCCCCGCGGCGCGCTGGTGGTGGAGCTGATCGAGGGCAGGAAGCCCCGCGTGCCCGAAGAACTGCCGCTGGTCGCCGAGGCGCTGGCACGCATCCATTCGCTGCCCGTGCCGGCGCCTGCGGAGCGGCCGCCGCTCATGGACCACGCCGACCCGGCGCGCGGCACGCTGGAGACGATCGAGCGCAACGCCGAGGCCGTCGCCGCTGCCGGGGCGCACCCCGCCACGCGCGCGGCGGTGGCCGAGGAGATCGCCTGGGCGCGCCGCTTCTGCGCTTCGGCCGCCGGCAAGGACCAGCCCGTGACGTTGGTGGCCGGCGACTCGCATCCCGGCAATTTCCTGATCGACACGCCTCCTGGCCGTCCGATGGGCAGGGCGATCCTGGTGGACGTCGAGAAGATGATCTACGGCTCGCCCGCCATCGATTTGGCCCATGCCACGCTGTTGACCTCGACGGTGTGGGCCGAGGAATGCGGCGGGCCGCTCGACCGCGGCCAAGTGCAGGCGTTCTACCGCGGCTATCTCGGCCGGATCGACCCGGGCTTGGCCCGCCGCCTCGCGCCC
>JBQTIS010000425.1:0-3794 GCA_052387895.1 Rhodospirillales bacterium
GCCATGCCCGGCGGCGGCGCCTACGCGGCCGGCGGACCGGAAGCCCTGTTCAAGCAGGGCTATCAGCTGGAGATGTCCGGCCGCTTCCGCGAAGCCGAGCAGGCCTACGAGCAGGTGATGATCGGCCATTCCAACACCCAGACGGCGATGCTGGCGAACGAACGCCTGAACGGCCTGCGCCGCTTCACGCGCGAGTCGGGCGTGCGCGTCGTCGGCCAGCCGGGAATGGAACAGCGCCAAAGCCAGGTGGTCGCGGTCAACGAACCGCGCCTGATGCCCGGCCATGCGCCTCAGAATCCCGCCTACGCGCTGTCGCCGCCGCTGTCCACGGGCGGCACCGGCGCCGGCATTTCCGCCGGCGAGGAAGGCGGCGGGCTGGCGCAGAACCTGACCAACATGAGCGTGTGTACGCAGAAAGGCCTGTACGACAAGGAGGCGCGCTGGTGCGGCATCGTACGCGCCGACGACGGCAAGCGCCTGGCGGTCGAGGTGCGCGACGTGGTGCTGCCGCGCTTCGGGTCGTGGTCGATCGACGCCTCGACCTGCACCGGCGGCACGTCGATCAACTGGTTCTCAAAGGGCAGCATGGTGCGCGTGCCGCGCGCCTGCATGGAGCTGAAGGGATGAGGCGCCTCGCGCGCGCCGCCGCGATCACGGCGTTGTCGGCTTTGGCGGCGCCGTCGCAGGCGGCCGAACCGTCGCTGAGCGTCCAGGGCGCCGCGGGGTCGACGACCGCGCAGCAAGCGCAGTCTCTTGCCACCCAGGCCCTCGGCCTGGCGGCGGGCGCCGGCGCCGGCAGCGGGCCGATGCTGTATCTCGATCCGGTGCGCCCGGCCCGCGCCATGCCCGGCTTCGGCGCGCTCGACGCCGCCGACCAGAGCCTGGCGCTGGCCGGCGACAAGGTGTACGAAACCATGCGCGCGCTCGGCGATGCCGCGGACCGCGGCGCGGTGCTGCAGCGGCGCGACAACATGTACTATGTCGGCATCGACGGCGAGGGTGGACGGTGGTTCGCCTCGGCCGGCGAGGCGATCGGCTTCATGTTCCAAGGCATGGTCGCCAAGTCGAGTAAGTTCAACTATTCAACCAAACAAAGTGCGGTGTATGGCTGCGCCCAGGACATTCTGTGCGCGATTCTGGCGGTAGTGCAGGACCCCTATTTCACCATCGCCACGGTGACTCGCGGCAGCACCGTCAACGTCAGCATCGCCGGCAAGGGATTTTCGAGTTCCGGCGGCGGGCCCAGCGTGGCCAGCGGCGACGGTATCCTGGTGCAGTCCGTCGCGTATCTGAATCCCGAGAACATCGCGGCCGTGCTGCAGATCGCGCCGACCGCGAGGCTGGGCGAGCATATGCTGGGGGTGTTCAACGCCGGCCAGGGGTTCCAGAACGCGGGCGTGTACAAGCTGGCGGTCAAGGACGGCGTGGGCGCCGCACCGGTCACCGCTTCGTCCAGTCGCGCCACGGCGCAGGCGCTTTCGCTGACTGCGGCCACGAGCGGCATGCTGGCGGGCGACGGGGCCGAGCAGTTCTGGCGCATCGACGTGGCGGCCGCCGGCACGCTGACGGTCTCGTCGAGCGGCGGGGCCGACGTGAAGGCCACGCTGGAGGATTCCGGCGGCGCCGCGCTGGCGAGCGACGACGACGCCGGCGGCTGGTACAATTTCAAGCTGGCGCGCGCGGTCGCGCCCGGCACCTACTACCTGCGTGTCGGCCATTGCTGTGCCGGCGCCGGTGCCTACACGCTCAGCGCCACCCTGACGCCGTAGGACGGATTCTTAGCAACTGCCGTCGCTGGATTCGGCTGTGGGCCTGGACGCGGGCGCGGATGCGCGCAATTCGCGATAGAATATCGTTTGCCCCGACATGTCCTGGCGCGAGATCAGAAGCCCGGTCGGTTCCGCGACGCGGACGCCGGCGCCGCCAGGTCCGTCGGGCAACGCCACCATCCCGGCGAGGGCCACGGCCCACAGCATAAGCAAAGCGAGAACGCCGACGAGGGTAACGGATATCTGCGATCGGATTTTACGCATGGCACGCTCCTTCCATCGGATCGTACGCTTCTTGGTTAGCACGCAGCGGTCCGCGTGGATAATCACGCCGTCGCACAACCGCGCGAGGCGGCTCACGGCGACGTGAGGACGGCGCGGCCGGATCGACCGGCGCCAAGCGTTAGAACACGTTGTCGCGGATGATGCGGCGGGGCTGATGAACGCCTTCGGATTGCAGCTTCAAGAGATTCAGGAACTTCCGGCGCATGTCCTGGGTCATGTCGCGCGCGTCCTGAGCGGATGCGATCACGCGTGGGGTCAGTAGCACGATAAGCTCGGTGCGGCGCGCGGTATTGGCGGTCGAGCCGAACAGCGGGCCAATGATCGGGATGCGGTGCAGCACCGGGATGCCCGAGCGCACCTGCGCCGCGTCCTCGCGGATCAGCCCGCCCAACATGATGGTCTCGCTGTCCTGCACCGCCACGGTGCTGACGAACCGGCGCTGCTGGATAGTGGGCGAGTTGATGGTCGAGCTGGTGGTCTGCTGCACGTCGCTGACTTCCTGCGCGATGTCGAGCGTCACCAGGCCGCCCGCGTTCACGCGCGGCGTGACTTCCAGCGTCACGCCGGTGTTGCGGTACTGCACCGTGTTCACGATCAGCGGATTGCTGGTGAGCGTCGAGGTCGCGGACTGGGTGATGATCGGCACCTCATCGCCCACTTGCAGCCGGGCTTCCTGGTTATCCAGCACCAGCATATGCGGCGACGAGATCACATTCACGTCCGTGATCTCGGACAGCGCATCGAGCACGAAGCGCGTGCGGTTGGTGCCGCGGATGGTGAAGGTAAAGCCGGGCAGCGACGCTTCGGCCGCCCCCGCCAGGTCGGTGATGTCGGTGCCGCGGGTCAGCACCGCGTCGCCGCCCTTGGCGAAACCCAGGCCGCCGTTGCTGACCAGGTACTGGAAGCCGAAACGCAACTGGTCGCGCAGCGTCACCTCGAAGATCGTGGCCTCGATCAGCACCTGCAGCGGCACCAGGTCGAGCTTGTCGAGCACGTCCTGCACCAGGTCGAAATCTCTGGGTGTGGCTGCGATCAGCAGCGCGTTGTTCTTGTCGTCGGCGGTGATGCGCACGGCCCCGCCGAGGCGCCCGGGCGACGTTCCCGGCGGCCCACCGGGCGCCGCGCCGGCGCCCGATTGCTGGCTGCGTGCCGGGGCCGCGATCTCGCCCGATGCAGCGCCCCCCGAAGCCGCCGCCGCCGCAGGCGTTCCGGGCGGTCCCGCCGGCTGCGGCCCCAGGAACGTGCCCGGTGGCTGCGCGGCGCCGCCGCCCGAAACGCCGGTCGTAGTGGCGGTCGGGCGGTAATCGAGTTCGGTGCGGGTAACGGCGGGCCGGCGCGGCGGCGTGCGCGGCGCACCATCTGTCGCCTCGACCAGGTTGCCGTCGGCGAACACGCCGCGCAGCGTCTTGGCCAGGTCGGCTGCGCGGCCGTTCTGGACGTAATAGACGAACAGGCGCTGCTCGTTGGCGCTACGCGTGCGGTCGAGGCGGAAAATCCAGTGCCGCGCCTCCTCGATGTAGCGGACCTGGCGTGAGACCACCATCACGGCGTTGAGCCGGTCGATCGGGATGAAGCGCACCGGGCCGCGCGGGCCGCCCTTGCCGCCGGCGGCGAACACGCCCTCGAGCTCGGCCACCATGGTGCTAGCGTCGACGTTGTCGAGCGAGGTCAACAGCACGGTCTGGCCCGCCATCTGTCGACGTCGAAGATGCTGACGGTACCCGAGGCCAGCGCAAGCTC
>JBQTIS010000426.1:0-1699 GCA_052387895.1 Rhodospirillales bacterium
CTGATCGACACGGCCGAGATGTACGGCGAGGGCGGCGCCGAGGAGATCATCGCCGAGGCCATCGCCGGACAGCGCGACGGGCTGTTCATCGTCAGCAAGGTTTATCCGCACAACGCCTCGCGCGCTGGGGTGGTCGCGGCCTGCGAGCGCAGCCTGAAGCGCCTCAAGACCGACCGCATTGATCTCTATCTGCTGGATTGGCCGGGCTCCCATCCCGTCGCCGAGACGGTCGCCGGCTTCCAGCAGCTCGTGAAGGCCGGCAAGATTCGCCGCTGGGGCGTCAGCAATTTCGACCTCGGCGAGATGGAGGAGGTCTGGGGGCTTAAAGACGGCCGAGCCTGCGCTACGAACCAGGTGCTCTACAACCTCGCGCGTCGGGGCATCGAGTTCGACCTGGTCCCCGCTTCCCGCAAGCGCGGCATGCCGATCATGGCCTACTCGCCGCTGGAACAGGGGCGCCTCACCAAGAAAACCGTGCTCGACGCCATCGGCATGCGCCACGGCGCCAGCGCCTTCCAGGTGGCGCTCGCCTGGACCTTGCGCGCGGACGGCGTGATCTCGATCCCCAAGGCGGTAAAACCCGAACACGTGCGCGAGAACGTCGCCGCGCTCGAGATCAAGCTGGCCAAAGAGGACCTCGCCGAGCTCGACGCCGCTTTCCCGCCGCCGAAGCGCAAGACGACACTGGGGATGCTTTAGCGCCTATCCCGCCAGCGCCCCGTCCTCGATCACCAGCTGCACGCGTTCCTCGCCGTTCCAGGTGTCGAGGTTGACGTACCCGGCGAGGTGCAGCGGCGCGCCGCCCTGCTGCAACAACGCCTTGCCAAGCTCGGTGTCGGCCGTGCGGAAGGCGATGGCGTTCAAGCGGCCTCCCCCCGCCCCGGTCACGGCGCAGCGCACGTGCCCGGTTCCCACGACGCTCGAATAGGTAACCCGCGCGCCGGGCAGGGCGAAAACCGGCCTGGGATTGCCCGCGCCGTAGGGCTCGAGCCGCGCCAGCGCGCCGCACAGCGCCGGGGTCGCGCCGCTCGGCTGCAAGGCCGCGTCGATGTCGTAGACCGCTTGGGGCGGCGCGCCGTCCTTGCCCCCCAAGCGCTCGGCGATGAACGCCGCGAACCGTTCCGCCTGGTCCCGGGTCACGGTCCAGCCCGCGGCCATGGGGTGGCCGCCGCCGTTCATCAGCAACCCGGCCTGGCGCGCGGCGATCACGGCCGAGCCTATGTCGGCGCCGTTGACCGAGCGGCCCGATCCCTTGCCGATGCCGTCCTCGCCGATCGCCGTCACCAGCGCCGGGCGCGCGTAGCGGTCCTTCAAGCGGCTGGCGACGTTGCCGATCACCCCGGGATGCCAGCCCTCGGCGCAGACGTTGACCACGGCGCCCGGCCCGCCCGATTTCTCGATCCGGGCGATGGCGTCCTCCAGCACGCGGCGCTCGATCTCCTGGCGCTCGCGGTTGAGGTCGTTGAGATGGAGGGCGATCTTGCGCGCTTCCTCGGCATCCTCGGTCGCAAGCAGCCGCGCGCCCAGATCGGCCTCGCCCACGCGCCCGCCCGCGTTGACCCGCGGCCCCAGCACGAAGCCGAGGTGATAGGCGGCGGGCGCCTGCTTCAGCCCCGCCACGTCGGCCAGCGCCGCCATGCCCGCGTTGGCGCGCCGCGCCGCGACGGCAAGGCCCTGGCGCACCAACGCGCGGTTGACG
>JBQTIS010000427.1:0-3647 GCA_052387895.1 Rhodospirillales bacterium
GCTTCGGTTCAAAGACTTAGAAGTTCAGCAGCATGCCGGTCGACCAGGCGATGCCGTCGCCCTCTTCCGAGTTCGTGCCGTTGCCGTCCCACGACGCGTAGTCGATCGACGAGAACACGCGCACGCCTGGCCCGAGCGTGTAGGTGCCCTGCGCGCCGACCCACAGCACCGTGTCGTTGGTCCTGCGGGCATAGCCGCCGGCCGCCGTCGCCGTCGCGCGATCGCCGTCGTGACGGATCGCATAGCCGCCGTTCACGCCCACGAGCCACGGACCCGCGCCGTACATCACGCCGGCGGTGGCAGCGTACTCGCTGTTATGGCCTTGCAGGCCGCGGTTGTCCCACCTGGCGCCGGCGCCGAAGGTCCACCCGGCGAAGCCGACGTTGAAGCCGGCGGTCGCGGTGTGGCGCTGCTTAACGCCGCGGTCGAGCGAGCCGCGGAGCGTGCGGGCCTGCTTCTCGATGAAGCCGGTGCCGTAGCCCAAGTCGAACGCCAGATCCACGCCGTTGATCGAACGCACGAAGTTCATGCCGACTTCGACGAAGTGATGGTGCGAGTTGGCTTGGTCGTTGTCGGACACGCCGTTGCCCGCGTTGAACGCGCAACCGCCACGGCAGCCGGTGCCGCCGCCGACGCCCGCGCTCTGGAAGCCCTGGAAGGCGTCGTCGTCCGGCGTGTAGCTGATGCCGAACTGGAAGCCGGGCGAGAACCGCGGCGTGAAGTAGGTGATCTTGTTGGCGTCGCTGGTCAGTTGCATGAAGGTTGCGGGGCTTCCGACACCATTCGCGGTCGGCGGCCGGAACGGGTTGAAGTTCGGCGATTCCGCGCCGTACTGCCCGCCCGTCGGCGTCGGAGCGGCGTAGTGCATGAGGTACGGAGCCGAGTTCTCGGCGCCGATCACCAGACGGCCGAACCCGCCGGTCAGGTAGACGTAGTGTTCGTCGACCTGGTCGTTCGAGGTGTAGGACTCGAGCTGGATGTTCACGCCCACCTTGATGCCGTTGTCCAGCGTCGTTTCGCCGACGAAGAACACTTCGGCTTCCCAGAAGACGTCCGACCGGCCGATGTCCGTGGTCACCTGAAGACCGTTGTTCTGGATGAAGTGGTCTTCCGTGCCGTTCACGGTGCCGTTCGAGGTCGCCGTGTTGTCCTGGCTGCGGATCGTCAAGCCCGAATGAGCATAGCCGCCCAGCGACAGCTTGATCGGGTTGGCGGCTTGCGCCGCGCCGGCTATCAGTCCGCCAGCGACCAGCGCCGTGGTAGCAAGTAGTTGCTTCTTCATGTTAAATCCCTCCGTTCCTCACCGCCCCAGGCCCAAAGAAAAGTCGCAACGAACCCAGCGGCTGGTCACTTTCGCTGGGCACACTGCCATCACCCCCAAAAGAGTCGCAAGGGATTCGACCCTCTGTCTGTGTCCAATTCCGGACACCGTGACATCTATGCAACTGTTATCTGAAGCCAGGCAAAAGCCAGATTTCTGCCAAAAACCTAGGTTTTATTAAGGCTTCCATATTGTTCCGGGGTCGCCCGGCCGGTATCATGGTCATACCGCGAAAACCTTCGGGTTGACGCTATGGGAGCCTTTAACGAATGAATGTCGGCTGGACCCGCCGGCTTGCCCGGTTGTGGATGGTTTTCGGTGGGATCGTTGCCGTGACCGGTTGCGGCGGCATCGAAACCATGGACGACAGCAACACCAAGTACGAGTCGAACCGGCGCGCGGGCAAGGGCCAGACCGTGGCCAAGAAGTCGGGCAGCACCGAGGGCGGGCTGTTCGGTCCGGACGGGTTCGTGCTTTATGGCGGCAGCGGCGGCAAGGACGACGCCGCGGGCGCGGGCGGCGGCGGGGTGGGCGTCAACAGCTATCTTTGGCGCGCCTCGCTGGACAGCATTTCGTTCATGCCGCTGGCCTCGGCCGATCCGTTCGGCGGCGTGATCATCACGGAATGGTTCAGCCCGCCCGAGACGCCGGCCGAGCGTTTCAAGATCAACGTGTTCATCCTGGGCCGCGATTTGCGGGCCGACGGCGTGCGCGCCGCCGTGTTCCGGCAACGGCGCGACAACGCCGGCGCGTGGACGGACGCCCCGGTCGAAGCGCAAACCGCCACGGACCTTGAAAACTCGATCCTGGCCCGCGCCCGGCAGCTTCGCGTCGCCACCGCGCAGAGATAGGCCCGCTCCCTTGAGCCTGCCCGAGGCTCTCAAGCTGCACCGGGCAGGCCGCCGCCGCGAGGCTTTGCCCTTGTATGCGCGGGCATTGGCCCAGAATCCAAAGGATCCGCAGCTTCTATACGCTTACGGGCTGTGTCTGCTGGAATCCGGCGCCCATGGCGACGGAACGCGGCTGATGGCCGATCTGGTGGCCCTACGGCCCGGCGACGCCGCCGCGCGCTACGCCCTGGGCAAGGCCTTGGCGGCGGCCGGCGAGGCGGAAGCCGCCGAAACCCATCTGCGCCAGGCGGCGGTCCTGAAACCCGACATGGGCGAGGCGTGGCTCGAACTGGGGAACCTCCTGGCCCGGCGCAGGCCGGCCGAGGCCGAGGCGGCCTTGCGCGAAGGGGCGAAGCACAGCCCCCGCGACCCGGCGCTGTGGTGCAACCTGGGCAACATCCTGGGCGAGCGCGGCCGGCGCCGCGAAGCCGAGGCGGCCTGGCGCAAGGCGCTCGAGCTCAGCCCCGGCATGGCCGAGGCCGATTTGGCGCTGGCGTTGGCGCTGCGCGCGCAAGGCGACGCCACCGGCGCGGTCGAGATGCTGGAGCGCGCGGTCCGGCGCCGGCCGGAGCTGGCGGAGCTTCACTTCAACCTCGGCGTCACGTATTTCCACGCCCGCAAGCTGGACCTGGCGATCGCGGCGCTGGAGCGCGCGGCCGCGGGCCCCCGCCCCTTGCGCAAGGCCGCCGTGCATCTGGCCCAGGCGGCGCAAGCGGCCTGCGACTGGGACCGCCTGGAGCGCCTGAAGCCCGTGCTCGACGCCGAGTTGGCGGCGGCGCTGGCGGACAAACCCTGCGAGATCACGCCGTTCTTTTCGCTGTCGCTGGCGCTCAGCGAAGCCGAACGCGCGGCGATCGCCAAGGCGCGAGCGCGCGAGGTTGAACTGTGCGTGGCGTCCGACCGCGACGCGGCCGGGCTGGCGCGGCTTTGGTCCCGGCACGGCGATACCGGCCCCTTGCGCCTCGGGTATCTATGCACGGACTTCCGCGACCACCCGACGTCGCACCTGATGGCCGGCATGTTCCGGCTGCACGACCGCGGCCGGTTCCACGTCACGGCCTATTCCTATGGGCCCGACGACGGCAGCGACTATCGCGGGCGCGTGCGGGCGGGCGTGGACGCCTTTGTGGACCTGGCTTCCATGAATCACGCGGAGGCCGCTAGGCGAATTGCAGAAGACGGCACGCAAGTGCTCGTGGATCTGAATGGATGGATCACCCATTCGCGGCCGGAGATCGCGGCGATGCGGCCCGCGCCGGTGCAGGCGACCTACCTGGCTTTTCCCGGCACCACCGGCGCGCGGTTCTTCGACTACGCCGTGACCGACGCCGTGGTGACGCCGCCGGAAGCCCAGGCGCACTACGCCGAATGCCTGGCGCTGCTGCCCGGCAGCTACCAGGTCAACGACCGCGGCCGGGAAATCGGCGCGCCGGCGG
>JBQTIS010000428.1:0-7246 GCA_052387895.1 Rhodospirillales bacterium
CATCCGTCATGCACGGCCCTCGGGTCCGGCCGTCCGGTTAAGCGCAGAGAGTGCCCGGTTATCTAAGACCGTCATCGCCGGGCTGGTCCCGGCGATCCACGTCGTCAGGCCGCGATGGCCTTTCCGAACCAAGGCTCGACCCTCTCGCCCGCGATTTGCCGCCGCCGCGACGTGGATGCCCGCGACAAGCGCGGGCATGACGGCTTTTGGAGCGAGAACGGGTTCTGCCCGAGGCCGATCGACCGATCGCCGCGTCGGCATTGGCGTTGGCGGAACGAGAGAACAACTTAACCGGACGGCCGTGGGTCCGGGCCCGGCCATGACAAATCATGAGCGTCACGTCTGACTTGACGCGGCCGTCCGCGCGGCGCATTCTAGCCAATCGTGATACGCAGCTTCCGCGACAAGGCGCTCGGGCGGTTTTTCGAGAGCGGAAACGCGAAAGGCCTGAGCGTTCGGAACGTCGCGCGGGTGGCGCGTATGCTGCGCGCGCTCGACGACGCGGCAAGGCCCGAGAGCGTGAACCTGCCGGGATACCATTTCCACGCGCTGCACGGCGCGCGGCGATGGTCGGTCCGGGTGACGGGCAACTGGCGGATCACGTTCGGCTGGGACGGCGTGGACGCGATCGACGTGGATTTGGAGGACTATCACTGATGGCCAAGAGCAAGGTCAGGCGCGGACTGCCGGCGATGCATCCGGGCGAGTTGCTGCGCGAGGACGTGCTGCCGGCGCTCAAGCGCCCGCGCGCCGAGATCGCCCGGCTGCTCGGCATGTCGCGCCAGGCGCTGCATTCGATCCTGACCGGACGCGCGGCGGTGACGCCGATCGTCGCGTTGAAGCTCGGCAAGTTGTGCGGCAACGGGCCCGAGCTTTGGCTGAACCTGCAATCCCGCTACGACCTCGAACGCCTGGGCCGCACCCGCCGCCGCGAGATCGCCGCCGTGCCCACGCTCGCGGCGGAGTAGGCAGGGTGCTGAAAGCTGAGCATTTCCCCACAAGCTGATGCCCGGCCACCCGCTGCCGGCGGCGAAGAAGACCTAGCGTTCATCCGTCATGCCCGGCCCTGAGAGCCACGGCTGTCCGGTTTAGGAAACGCACCGTCGCACGAAAACGAAGACCGTCATGGCCGGGCCGTTGAGCGAAGCGAAACGTGTCCCGGCCATCCACGTCGCCGCGCCGCTGAAATGCCGCAGAGTTCAAACTCCCTCCATAGGTCTTCGACGGCCGACGTGGATGCCCGCGACAACCCCCGGATCAAGTCCGGGGGCGGGCATGACGACCCGGGGTTGGGCGTCATTGAGTTCCGATGCGCCAATGCGCGTCGATCGGCAGGGATACTCCGGAGTTCGCCTGCATTCACGCTCCCAAAACCGGACGGCCATGGGTCAACCCCCGGATCGGGGCCGGGGGCGGCCATGACGAACCGGGCGCGAACGCGCGGCCCTAGCTGCACTTCGAGTAGCCGCAGTCCTGGCAGATGTCGCAGCCCTCCTGGCGCACCAGGTTGGCGGAGGCGCATTTCGGGCATTGGCGGATGCTTGCCGTGGGCGCGGCGAAGAACCGGCCCGCGCTGGAAGAAGAAGAAGCGGACGCGGGCGCGCCGCCGCCGACTTGCGCGGCCGGCGCCGTGCCGTCGTCGGCGACCAGGGCGCCAGCATCTTGAACCAAACCGATTGCGCGGCGCTCGGGCAGCTGGCCCTCGCGGCGCTCGCGCGTGCCGGGCAGAAATCCGATCGCCACCATGTGCCGCTCGATCACGTCGCCGATCGCGGCCAGGAGCGAGGGCACGTAGCGCCCCTCCATCCACTGTCCCCCCCGCGGGTCGAACACGGCCTTCAGTTCCTCGACCACGAAGCTGACGTCGCCGCCGCGGCGGAACACCGCCGAGATCATGCGGGTGAGCGCCACGGTCCAGGCGTAGTGCTCCATGTTCTTGGAGTTGATGAACACCTCGAACGGCCGGCGCCTGCCGTCCTGCACCACGTCGTTGATCGTGATGTAGATGGCGTGGTCGCTGTCCGGCCATTTGATCTTGTAGGTCTGGCCCGGCAGGGCCTCGGGCCGGTCGAGCGGCTGGGTCATGTAGACCACGCCGCCGGCCTCGTAGATGTCGGCGGGCCTGGCGCCCTCGACCTTGCGCGCGGCGGCGGGCGGGGCCAGCGGCAGTTCGGGCTGGGCCTGGTCCTTGCGCTTCTTGTCGAGCGACAGCACCGCCCCGGTCACCTCGTTGGGGCGATAGGTGGTGCAGCCCTTCAAGCCCAGCTCGTAGGCCTGGGCATAGACGTCCTTGAACGCCTCGAACGAAAGGGACGCCGGGCAGTTGATGGTCTTGGAGATCGAGCTGTCGATATAGGGCTGCACGGCGGCCTGCATCACCAGATGGTCGCCGGGGGTGAGCGCCTGGGCGTCGACGAAGGCGTCGGTCAGCGCCGCGTTGTCGCCGAACGTCCGCTTGAACAGGCGATAGGCGTGGTCGCTCACCTGCTCCTCGCGCCGCGCGCCGTCGGGCATCAGGATCGAGCGGGTGAAGCCGAAGCTGAACACCGGCTCGATGCCCGAGGACACGTTGTCGGCCAGAAGCGAGATCGTGCCGGTGGGCGCGATCGAGGTCACCAGCGCGTTGCGGATGCCGTGCGCGGCGATCGCGTCCTTGAGGTCCGCGGGCAGCGTGGAAACGGTTTCCCCGGCCAGGTACTTGTCGCGGTCGTAGAGCGGGAACGGCCCCTTCTCCCTGGCCAGCTCGACCGACGCGGCATAGGCGTGCCGGCGCAGCGCCTGCATCCACCGCTCGGTCAGCTTGACCGCCGCCTCGCTGCCGTAGCGCGCGCCGCACATGATAAGGGCGTCGGCGAGGCCGGTGACGCCGAGGCCGATGCGCCGCTTGGCCTCAGCCTCGTGCTTCTGCTCGGGCAACGGAAAGCGCGACACGTCGATGGCGTTGTCCATCATGCGCACCGCCGGGGCCGCGACCCGCGCCAGGCGCTCCAGGTCCAGCCGCGCCCGGGGCGTGAAGGGATCGAGCACGAGTTCCGCCAGGTTCACCGAGCCCAGCAGGCAGGCGCCGTAGGGCGGCAGCGGCTGCTCGCCGCAATTGTGGACGACGATGCCGTTGGCGTCGAACGCGTTGACGCCCGGCACCCGCGCGTCGAACACCGCGGCCTCGCCGTCCGGCTCGACCGATTCGATTTCGGCGGTGAAAGTCTCGCGGTTGAGGGCGCGGCGGTAGGACGAAAGCGCCGCCGACAGGCGCCAGGCCTTGTCCGAGTCGGCGAAACCGACGCGCTCGGCGAACAGCGCCAGGTTGTCGTTGGCGACCGCGAGTTCGTGCTGCGCCCGGCAATCGTACTCCTTCGCGCCCCCTTTGCCGTCGGGCAGGGCGCGCGGCCCCGCCGGGCGGCGGTCGCGGTAGATGGTCGAGGCGATGCCCAGGCGCGCCAGCATGCGCTGCGCCGCTTCGAGGCGCTTGAGGTCGCTTTGCGCCAGACGCACGCCGACGCCCTTGGCCTGGCTGCCGCTCACCGTGCCGTCGGCGTCGAACAGCCCGCGCAGGAAGCCGCGATAGAACGCCGACGAGCAGCGCTCCACGGCGGGGGTGATCGCCTTGTCGCCGGGCGTCATGCCCAGCGCCAGCGCCAGGCGCCGCACCGCGCCCAGGACAAGGCGGTATTCGTCGCGGCCGGCCACGGGAATCCAGCCCGTGAAATCGCCGCGGTGGCCGAGGCTGTTCGCGGCCGCGAGCGCCGCGTCCATCACGCCGTCCACGCCGCCGCGCCCGCCGCCGTCGTTGACCGCGCGGCGCGGCCGCCAGACGCTCAACACCGCCTTGTCGGACTTGAGCGTGCCGTCGCCGACGAGCAGCCCCAGCAGATAGCCTTCGGCCGCGCCATGCGCGCCCGGCCACCCGGCCAGGGCGCGATGGTTGCCCAGCACGATGCGGTCGCCCGCGCGCAATTCGCCGGCCTTGCGCCATTCGGCCTCCGCGCCGCGACGGTCTGCGCGCGCCGCCGCCATGACGGGATGATCGGGCGTGAGGCGCAGCGCGTGGCCCTCGCGCGTACGCAACCGCAGCACCGGCTTCGCGCCCGTGGCGAAAAATCCCTCGTCGCCGCTGCGATGCGCCGCGCCGTCGACGATGGCCGCGAACGGCCGCCCGACCAGGTCGGAAACCTGGCGCGGCCCGTCGCCGGTCAGCACCCAGGCATCGGCCGTCACGCACGGGTTGGTCGCGTGGATGGTCTCGCAGTAGTGCAGGTTGTTGCGCCTGTTGATGCGGTCGATGAAGATCACGCCCGGCTCGGCATACGCGTACGTCGCGCGCATGATGCGGTCCCACAGCTCGCGCGCGCGCAGAACCTTGAACGCGGTTCCGTTGAACGCGAGCTGCCACGGCGCGTCGGCCTTGACCGCTTCCATGAACGCGTCGGTCGCCAGCACCGACAGGTTGAACATGCGCAGCCGCCCCGGCTCGCGCTTGGCGTCGATGAACGCCTCGATGTCGGGATGGTCGCAGCGCATGGTCGCCATCATGGCGCCGCGGCGGTAGCCCGCGCTCATGATGGTGCGGCACATCGCGTCCCACACGTCCATGAAGGAAAGCGGGCCCGAGGCGTCGGCGCCCACGCCTTTGACCGGGGCGCCCCTGGGCCTGAGGGTGGAGAAGTCGTAGCCGATGCCGCCGCCCTGCTGCATGGTCAGCGCCGCCTCGCGCAGATGCGCGAAGATGCTGCTCATGTCGTCCTGAATCGTCCCCATGACGAAACAGTTGAACAGCGTGACCTCGCGCCCGCTGCCGGCGCCGGCCAGGATGCGGCCCGCGGGCAGGAAGGCGAAGTTTTCCAACGCGGTATAGAAGCGCCCGGCCCACTCCCGGGGGTTGCGTTCGGGTTGAGCCAAAGCCTCGGCCACGCGCCGCCAGGTGTCGGCGACGGTCTTATCCACAGCCTCGCCGCCCGGGCCTTTCAGCCGGTATTTCATCTCCCAGACCTGCTGGGAAATCGCGTCGAGGACCGCCATGACGCTCCCTGATCCGTGAAGCCGCGCAAGGCCGTTTTCGGCCGCGCTTTATTGCAGCAATAAAGTTTCTGGATCCGGCCTTCGCCGGGGGCGGCAGTTTATGTGCCCGGCCTTCCAGGGTCAATGAACTTGTTCATGTTATGTTTCGCTTGGCCGGGCCCCGGCGCCAAAGACGCGCCAAAGAGGGGCAAGCCGTCCACAGCCTTGTCCACAGGCCAAGTCCACAGGCCAAGTCCACAGGCCGATTTCTAGCCGATGGCGGAAATGCCGGCCGTTTGGGCGGCTTCCGCGGCCAGCCGGTCGCTGGCTTGCTCGATCCGCCGCTCCAGCTCGGCCATGAATTCCCGGCGCTTCAGGCCCGGCGGGATCGGGTCGAGGAACTCGACCACGATCGTGCCCGGACGCTTCAAGAACGACCGCCGGCCCCAGAACAGGCCCGAGTTCAGCGCGACGGGGACCACCGGCAGGTTCAAGCGTTCGTACAAAGCGGCCACGCCCGGCAGGTACGGGCGGTGCGTGCCCGGCGCCGTACGCGTGCCCTGCGGGAAGATCACGATCCGCCGTCCCCCGGCGGCGCGCGCGCGCGCCTGGGCCACCATGCGCTTCAACGCCGAGGAGCCGGCCTTACGGTCGACCGCGATCATGCCGCAGCGCCTGGCATGCCAGCCCCAAACCGGGAGCTGGAACAGCTCGCGCTTCAACACCACGCTGGGGAAGTCGAACCACAGCGGCAGCGAGACCGTGTCCCAGGCGGATTGGTGCTTGGCGGCGACGATGCAGGCGCCCTTGGGCAGGCGCTCGCGCCCGCGCAACTCCCAGCGCAACCCGACCAGGACGTCGAGCGCCCACATCATGGTCCGCGCCCACCACGTCACCGCCGCGTACAACACCCGCCAGGGCAGCGCCAGCAGCGGCACGTACAGGACCGCCAGAAGCGGGGTCCAGACCCAGAACACCGCGTTGAACAGCAGCGCGCGCAGCGCGGTCATGCCGGCTCTCCCCGCCCCGGCCCGCCGGGCGCCGGGGCGCCCCAATCGATGCCCCAATGGCCGCCCCAATCGATGCCCCAACGGATACCCAAGGCCAAGCGCAAGGCCGCGGCAAGGTACTTGGCGTATTCCGCCGCGGCCAGGACCACCGCCCCGGCGCGCCGCCACCAGCCCTCGGCCGGGAAGCTGTCGGGAAACACGGGATGCGGCAGGATCGCGGCCCACGGCATGGCCGCGCGGAACTCGAGCAGGGCGCGCGGCATGTGATACCCGGCGGTCACGAGCCGCAGCGACCCGAAATTCTGCTCCTTCATCCAGCGCGCGGTTTCCGCCGCGTTGCCGGCGGTGTTGTCGGCCTCGTGGCCCAGCGCGATGCAGCACCCGGCCTCGCGCGGCGCGCGCTGCGCCGCGCGCAAGAGCTCGGCCACGTCGACGCCCCGGTGCACGCCCGAGACGAACAGCTTCTTGGCGCGGCCTTGCAGCAGAAGTCCGAGGCCCTCGTTCAGCCGCTTGCTGCCGCCGGTCAAGACCACGATGGCGTCGGTTTCGGCCGCGGGATCGTCCACCCGCACGGGAATCCGCAGCGCGAACCACGCGAACCCGCCGGCCCACAGCGCCGCCCGCGCCAGCAGCGCGGCGGCGATCCGGCCGGCGATCCGGCCGGCGATCCGGGGCGCGCGGCCGGGCGCGCGGGTCACGCCTCACACCAGCCGCGCGAGCGCCCGGCGCACGGTGCGCCCGGCCGCCGACGAGGCGATCGCCATCATGCCGAGGAACGCGATCAGCCCCGGCAGCGCGCCGAGAACCGCCCATTGCCAGGACCTCAGCTCCAGGCGCGGCAGCAGGGCCGGGTCGAGCGCCGCGGCCGCCCGCCACAGGAACGCCTCGGTCGCCGCCAGCAGCGCCAGGCCGATCAGGCCGCCGACCAACGACAGCCACAGCGTGTGCGCGCGGAACTGGCGGGTGATGTAGTCGTCGTGCGCGCCGATGAAGTGCAGCACCTCGATGGTTTCGCGGTGGACCGCTAGGCCCGAGCGCACCGCGAACACCACCACGGCCGCGCCGGTCAGCGCGATCAGCAGCACCGCGAATCCCGCCAGCGCCATCATGCGCGCGGCCAGGCGCGCGATCTCGCCCTTCCAGACGCCGTGATCGTCGACCACCGCGCCCGGCGCGATCTCGCCGAGAGCCCGGCGCATCGCCGCGAGGTCGGGCCGGGCGCCCGGCTGAAGCCGCACGAC
>JBQTIS010000429.1:0-3010 GCA_052387895.1 Rhodospirillales bacterium
AAGGGGGGCGAGGGTCTGGGCGCCGAGTCGATTTTGGTCGTGCGCGGGGCCGACGGCAAGGTCCGCGCGTTCCACAACGTGTGCCGGCACCGCGGCTCGCGCATCTGCCGCGAGCCCGCCGGGCACGCATCCGCGCTGGTGTGCCCGTACCACGCCTGGACCTACGACCTGCAAGGGCGCCTCATGCGCGACACCACGGCCGAGCACGGCGTGGACCGGCGCGAGCTCGGCCTCGTTCCCGTGGCGTTGCGCGAGGCGGGCGGGCTTATTTTCGTGAACCTGGGCGCGGACGAAGATTCCCCCCTCACCCGGCCCGCTGCGCGGGCCGCCCTCTCCCCCGCTTCGGGGGGCGAGGGGCAAGGAGCCGAAGCGGAGTGGGCTGAAGCAGAAAAGGCGCTCGCGACGGCGCTGAAGCCCCAGGGCCTGGCGCGCGCCAAGGTCGCGGCGGTCGCGGATTACAGCGTCGCCGCGAACTGGAAGCTGGTGTGGGAGAACAACCGCGAGTGCATGCACTGCCCCACCGCGCATAAGGAATACATCGCCGCCAATTACGACATCTACCTCGGCGATCCCAAGCGCGAGGCCGAGATCCGGGCGCGCACGGCCGAATGCGCGGCTGAATGGGCGCGCAAGGGCCTGGAAGCGCCGAGCCTCACCTCCGACATGACCGGGGCGTGGTACCGCGCCAACCGCACCCCCTTGCGCCCCGGCTTCGTCAGCGAGACGCTCGACGGCAGGCGCGCGGCGCCGCTGATGGGCGCCTACCCCGACGAGGAGGTAGGCACGCTGCGCCTGACCCTGTTCCCCTCGTTCTGGATGCATGGGTCGTGCGATCACGCCGTCACCACGCGCGTGATCCCCGCGGGGCCGATGGAAACCCGCGTGCGCGTCGCCTGGCTGGTGGACGAAAACGCCGTGGAGGGCCGCGACTACGCGCTCGACCGCCTGATGCCGTTCTGGCAGCGCACATCCGAGCAGGACTGGGCGCTGGTCGAGAACGTGCAGAAGGGCGTGCTGTCGCGCGCCTACCGCCCCGGCCCCTTGAGCAAGACGCGCGAGCGCAACGTGATGCAGTTTTTGGACTGGTATCTCGGCCGCCTGGGGGCGAAAGAATAAAGTTGAACCGCAGGGGCATGCAGGCACGAAGGGCAAAAAGCCTGTCGCGCGGCCCAGGACCGCGCGGAAGAAACTTCATTCGGCTCTGTGCCTCTGTGTCTCTGCGGTCAGTTCGGCCTTGATTCCCGCCCACGCCGAGATCGTCGTCATCGGCGGCGGGGCGGTGGGATGCGCCATCGCCTATCACCTGGCCAGGGCGGGCAAGACGGACGTGCTGGTGCTCGAGCGGCTGGGGCTGACGCAGGGGTCGACCTGGCACGCCGCCGGCCTCGTCGGCCAGCTGCGTTCCTCGCGCAACCTCACGCGCATGATGCAGGCCTCGGCGCGGCTGTACGCGGGGCTGGAAAAGGAAACCGGCCAGGCCACGGGCTGGCGCGGCGTGGGGTCCTTGCGCGTGGCGGGCAGCGCGGAGCGCTGGCTCGAATTCAAGCGCCTCGCCGCCATGGCCAAGGGCTTCGGCTTCGAGCTGCACCTGGTTTCGCCCGAAGAGGCGCAAAAGCTGTTTCCGCCGCTGAACCTCGCCGGCGTGGCGGGCGCGGCGTGGGTGCCGTCGGACGGCTATGTCAACCCGGCCGACGTGACGCAGGCCCTGGCCAGGGGCGCGCGCTTGGGCGGCGTCAAGTTCCGCGAGGGCGTGGAGACGACCGCGATCGAGACCAGGGGAAGGCGGGTCGTGGCGGTCGAGACGACGCAGGGGCGCGTGGTATGCGAGGTGCTGGTCAACGCCGGCGGGATGTGGGGCGGGGCGATCGCCGCGCTGGCCGGGGAATCCGTGCCGGTGGGGGCGGTCGAGCACCAGTACCTCGTCACCGACAAAATCGCCGGCCTGCCGGCTGGTCTGCCGACGTTCCGCGATCCCGACGGGCGGTTCTACGCCAAGCCCGAGGTCGCGGGGCTCGCCTTCGGCGGCTGGGAGGACGCGCCGCCGCCCTTCGGCCGGGGCGGCATCCGCAAGGACTGGGGCCCTGAGCTGCTGCAACCCGATTTCGAGCGCTTCGAGCCCCTGGCGGCGGCGGCGCAGCATCGGATTCCCGCGCTGGAAAAAGCCGGCGTCAAGACCATGATCAACGGGCCGATCCCGATCAGCGCCGACGGCGAGCCGGTTATGGGCCCGAGCGCCGGACTCGACAATTTCTACCAGTGCTGCGGCTTCACCTCGGGCATCGCGGCGGCCGGGGGGGCGGGCCTGGCCATGGCGCGCGGGATCGTCGAGGGCGATCCGGGCATGAATCTCTGGGCGTTCGACGCCTTGCGCTTCGGGGCGATCCACTGCCGGCCCGAGGTGATGTATGCGCGGGCGGCCGAAGCCTACGCCAATTACTACACCGTAGCCTGGCCCGCCATGGAACAGGCGAGCGCGCGCGATTTGCGGCTCAGCCCGCTGCTCCCCAGGCTGAAAGCGGCCGGGGCGGCGCACGGATCGAAATTCGGCTGGGAGCGGCCGAACTGGTTCGCGGGGCCCGGCGAGCAGCCGGCGGACAAGCCGAGCTTCTTGAAGCCCAACTGGTTCGAGGCGGTCGGGCGCGAGCACGGGGCGGTGCGCGAGCGGGCCGGGATTTTCGACATGGCCTCGTTCAGCAAGTTCGAGATTTCCGGCCCCGGCGCCCGCGATTTTTTGCAGCGCCTGTGCTGCAACGACATGGACCGCCCTCCCGGCACGGTGATCTACACCCAGATGCTGAACCAGCGCGGCGGCATCGAGGCCGACGCGACGGTGACGCGGCTGGCGGCCGAGCGCTATTACTTCGTCACCGGCAGCGCCTTCGGCGTGCACGACCGCGCCCATCTCGCGCGCCACCTGCCCGCGGATGGCTCCGTGAGCATCGCCGAGGTCACCGACGAGCGCGCGGTGCTGGGCCTGTGGGGCCCGCGCGCGCGACATCCTGTCGGCGGT
>JBQTIS010000430.1:0-4336 GCA_052387895.1 Rhodospirillales bacterium
TCGGGGGCCTGCGCGTCGTCGCGCCGGCGCCCGAGCGCAATCCGCACGGGCTGGGGCCGCCGTCGAGCGACGGCAACGTTTGGACCGCCATGCTCGCGGGGCCCGCGCCGGGGGGGGCCGCGCGCCTTTACCTGCGCGCTTGGGCCGCCGACGGCAGGCTGCTTGCGCGCGAGGCGGCGAACTTCGCCGCGGACGCGACCCAGACGGAAGCGCGCTTGACCCTGCCGGCCGAGCTGCTGAACGAGCTGACGCGCCTGGAGATCGAGAACGAACGCAGCGCCGGCGGCGCGGTGCTGCTGGACGAACGCTGGCGGCGCCGGCCCGTCGGCATCGCCACGTCCACGCCGATGGACCAGGCGCAGCCGTTCCTTTCCGACACCTATTACATCGAGCGCGCGCTGATGCCCTTCGCCGAGCTGCGCCGCGGCCGCGCCGGCGAGCTTTTGAAGCGCGAGCTGTCGGTGCTGATCCTGCCCGATTCCACCACGCCCGACGCCGAGGAGCGCGCGGCGATCCTGCGCTGGGTCGAAGCCGGCGGCACGCTGCTGCGCTTCGCCGGGCCCAGCGTCGCCGAAAATCCCGACGACCTGGCGCCGGTCAGGCTGCGCCGCGGCGGGCGCATTCTGGGCGGGTCGATGCTGTGGACGCAGCCCGCGCGGCTGGCGCCGTTCGAGCCCGCGAGTCCGTTCGCGGGACTGCCGATTCCCGCCGACGTGACCGTGACGCGCCAAGTGCTGGCCGAGCCGGCGCTCGACCTCGCCGACAAGACCTGGGCGCGGCTGGTCGACGGCACGCCCCTGGTGACGGCGGCCAAGCGGGGCAAGGGCTACCTGGCTCTGGTGCATACCTCGTCCAACACCACCTGGTCGAACCTGTCGCTGTCCGGGCTGTTCGTCGAGATGCTGCGCCGCGTCGTGCGCGCGAGCCAGGGCGTGGCCGCGGGCGGCGCGCCCGAGGGGGTGCTGCCGCCGCTCACCACGCTCGACGGCTATGGCCGCCTGGGCGAGCCGCCGGTGACCGCCGGCGCCATAGCGGCGCGCGATTTCGCCGCGACCAAGCCGGGCCCGCGCCATCCCCCCGGCTTCTACGGCCAGGACCTGGCGCGGCGCGCGCTGAACCTGTCGACCTCGGTGGCGGAATTGAAGCCGCTCGGCCCGCTGCCCGCGGGGGTGGAGCGCACGGCCTATGCCGAGGGGCGCGAGACCGACCTGAAGCCATGGCTGCTGGCGGCCGCGCTGCTGCTGTTCATCGCCGATACCGCGCTCGGCCTGGTCCTGCGCGGCCTGCTCGGCCTGCCCCCGCCGCGCGCCGCGGCCGCGGCCGGCGCCGCGGCGTTGGCGCTGCTGTTGTGGTCCGGCGCCGCCGACGCGCAGAGCCGCGCCGCGCGCCAGGCCGCGTCCGGCAACGACGGCTTCGCGCTCGAAGCCACGATCGAAACGCGGCTTGCCTATGTCATAACCGGCAACGGCCGGGTGGACGAAACCAGCCGCGCGGGCCTGGCCGGCCTGACCAAGGTCCTGAACCGCCGCACCGTGGTCGAGGCGGCCGAGCCGATGGGCGTGAACCTGGAGGAGGACGAGCTGTCGTTCTTCTTCCTGCTCTATTGGCCGATCGACCCGGCGCAGCGGCCGCTGTCGGCCAACGCCGCGCGCAAGGTGAACGAGTACCTGCGCAACGGCGGCTCGATCTTGATCGACACGCGCGACCAAGGCGATTCGCCCGCTTCGCTCGACGGCATGACCGCCAACGCCCAGCGCCTGCGCCAGATCGGCCGCGGCCTGGCGATCCCGCCGCTGACCCCGGTGCCGCCCGACCACGTGCTGACCAAGGCGTTCTACCTGTTGCAGGACTTCCCCGGCCGCTTCGCCGGCGGCCAGGTTTGGGTGGAGCAGGCGGAAAGCCGGGTGAACGACGGCGTGTCGTCGCTGATCATCGGCACCAACGACTGGGCCTCGGCCTGGGCCGCCGACGATGTCGGCCGGCCGCTTTATCCCGTCGTGCCGGGCGGCGAGGCGCAGCGCGAAACCGCCTATCGCTTCGGCGTCAACCTGGTGATGTACGCGCTGACCGGCAACTACAAGGCCGACCAGGTGCACGTGCCCGCGATCCTTGAAAGGCTGGGCCAATGATGGGCGGCGCCAGCATCGGCTTCGCGCCGCTGTTCCCGTGGGCGGCGATCGCTTCGCTGGCCGCGCCCTTGGCGCTGGTGCTGGCGGCGGCGTTTTGGCGGCGCGCGGGCGGCGCGGTTTGGCGCCTGGTGGTCGGCGCGCTGCTGTTGCTGGCGTTGGCCAACCCGTCGCTGATCAACGAGCGGCGCGACAACCTGCCGGACATAGCCCTGCTGGTGATCGACGAATCCGCCAGCAACCGCATCGCCGACCGCGCGGAACAGCGCGAGGAGGCGGTGCGGCGCCTGAAAGAGCGCCTGAAGGACGAAAAGGACCTGGAGCTGCGCGAGGTGCGCGCGGGCGCGGCCGACGCGTCGCTGGTCGGCGGCGAGGAAGGCACGCGGCTGTTCCAGGCGGTCGAGCGCGCGCTGGCCGAGACGCCGCGCAAGCAGCTCTCGGGCATCGTCATGCTGACCGACGGCCAAGTGCACGACGCGCCCGCCAAGGACGCCGAGCGTCCCGCGGCCCCCATGCCCGCGCCGCTGCATGCGCTTCTGACCGGCAAGTCGGGCGAGGCCGACCGGCGCTTGCGCGTGGTGCAGGCGCCGAGCTTCGGCTTGGTCGGAAAGCCGCAGACGGTCACCGTGCGGGTGGACGACGAGGCCGCCCCCGCTGGCGCGCGCGCGCGCATGACCGTGCGCCAGGACGGCGGCGAGCGCCGCGCCGTGTCGGTGCCGATCGGCGCCGATCACCAGATCGAACTCAAGCTCGACCATGGCGGCCCGGCGGTCTTCGAGCTGGAGGTGGACCCGGGCGCGCGCGAGCTGTCGCCGGCCAACAACCGCGCGATCGTTTCGATCAACGGCGTGCGCGACCGGCTGCGCGTGCTGCTGGTCTCGGGCGAGCCGCACGCCGGCGAGCGCACTTGGCGCTCGCTGCTGAAGTCCGATCCGTCGGTCGACCTGGTGCATTTCACCATCCTGCGCCCGCCCGAAAAGCAGGACGGCACGCCGATCCGCGAGCTGTCGCTGATCGCCTTCCCGATCCGCGAGCTGTTCGAGATCAAGCTCGACGAATTCGACCTGATCATCTTCGACCGCTACCGCCGGCGCGGCATCCTGCCGAACGTGTATCTGCAGAACATCGCCAACTACGTCGAGAAGGGCGGCGCGCTGCTGGAAGCGGTGGGGCCGAACTACGGCACGCCGCTGGGCCTGTTCCGCAGCCCCTTGGGCGCGGTGCTGCCGGCCGAGCCGACCGGCCAGGTGTTCGAGCAGGGCTTCAGGCCCCGCATCACCGACATCGGCAAGCGCCACCCCGTGACCGCCGAACTGCCGGGCGGCGACGCCGACCGGCCGGGCTGGGGCCGCTGGTTCCGCCAGGTCGAGGCCGAGGCGGTGCGCGGCCGGGCGGTCATGAGCGGCGTCAACGACCAGCCGCTGATGGTGCTGGACCGCGTGGGCTCCGGCCGCGTGGCGCAGGTCTTGAGCGACCACATGTGGCTGTGGGCGCGCGGTTACGAGGGGGGCGGGCCGCAGGCCGAGCTTTTGCGCCGCGTGGCGCACTGGCTGATGAAGGAGCCGGAGCTCGAGGAGAACACGCTGAAGGCCACGGTGCAGGGCGGCAAGCTTTTGGTGACGCGCCGGGTGCTGGAGCGCGACCTCAAATCGGCCACCGTCGCCACGCCGTCGGGCGAAACCAAGAACCTGGAGCTGGTCGAGGACAAGGGCGGGCGCGCCACGGGAATGCTGGCCGTCGACGAGCCGGGCATCTATCGCGTCGGCGACGGCGAGCGCACGGCCATCGCCGCGGCGGGATCGCTGAACCCGCTGGAATACGCCGATCTGCGCGCCACTTCGGAGCTGCTGGCGCATGCCGTCGAAGCCAGCAAGGGAAGCTGGCGCTGGCTGGCCGCGGGCGCCTCCATCGCCGTGCCCGAGATCCGCCGCGTGCTGCCGGGCCGGGGCGCGGCCGGCCGCGACTGGATCGGCCGGGTGCGCAACGGCGCATACCGCGTGACCGGCGTGGATCAAATCCCGCTGCTGCCGGTCGCGCTCGTGCGGCTGCTGGCGCTGGGCGGCATGGCGCTGGCGTGGTGGAGAGAGGGGAAGTAGCTTACAATCGTCAGCGGGGTTTCGCCGTCCACGGATTCAGCGTTTCAACGCCCAGGGCGCGGAAGTCGGCCACGTTGCGTGTAACGACTTTCAGGCCGTTGGCCAGCGCCGTCG
>JBQTIS010000431.1:0-2337 GCA_052387895.1 Rhodospirillales bacterium
CATCTGGTGCTGGCCCACCTCGGTCGTGATGAAGGGCTCGCGGTCCTGGGTCAGCGCGTACAGGCGCTGGATCGCGTACTGCGGCTTGATGATCGCGTCCGAGTTGATGAAGCGCAGGCAGTCGCGCTTGCGCCAAAGCTCGATCTGCTGCCACCACTGGCCGAGAGCCTTGGCGTCCGGCTTGGCTTTGCGCCGCTTCCAGGCGTCGAGCAGCTGCTTCAGCACCGCCTTGCAGTCGCCGACCAGCCCCAAGGCCACCGGCACGTTCTTGTTGATCGAGGACGGGTCGATGTCGATATGGATTTTCTTCGACTTGGGAGCGAAGGCGGTAAGCTTGCCGGTCACGCGGTCGTCGAACCGCGCGCCCACGGCCAGCATCACGTCGCAGTCGTGCATCGCCCAGTTGGCCTCGTAGGTGCCGTGCATGCCCAGCATGCCGAGGAATCTCTTGTCGCCGGCGGGAAAGGCGCCCAGGCCCATCAGCGTCAGCGTGCAGGGAAAGCCCGTTGCATTTACAAGCTCGCCAAGCAGGCGCGAGGCCTCGGGGCCGGAATTGATGATGCCGCCGCCGCCATAGATCACCGGGCGCTGGGCGCCTTCCAGCAGGTCGACCGCGCGCTCGATCGCCCGCGGGTCGGCCTCGGTCTGCGGGCGATAGGTCTTGTGGCGCACGTCGGCCGGGCCTTCGTACGGCCCTTCGGCGAACTGGATGTCCTTGGGAATGTCCACCAGCACCGGGCCGGGCCGGCCGCTGCGCGCGACGTAGAACGCCTCGTGCAGCGTGCGCGCCATCGCGTTCACGTCCTTGATCAGGTAGTTGTGCTTGGTGCAGGGCCGCGTGATGCCCGTGGTGTCGGCCTCCTGGAACGCGTCGTTGCCGATCAGGTGCGTCGGCACTTGGCCGGTGAGGCAAACGATGGGAATCGAATCCATCAGCGCGTCGGTCAGGCCGGTCACGGCGTTGGTGGCGCCGGGCCCCGAGGTCACCAGCACCACGCCCGCCCGCCCGGTCGAGCGTGCATAGCCCTCGGCCGCGTGCACCGCGCCCTGCTCGTGGCGCACCAGCACGTGGCGCACCGAGTTCTGCTTGAACAGCGCGTCGTAGATCGGCAGCACCGCGCCGCCGGGATAGCCGAACACGGTGTCGACGCCCTGGTCGACCAGCGCGCGGATCACGATCTCCGCGCCGGTCATGCGCCCCTGTCCGTTCGGCTTGCCGCCGCTCGATTTCGCCGCGGCGGGCGGCTTGGTCTTGTTCTGGGCCACTCAGCGGCTCCCGTTTCCCTAGCTTCCCGTGGCCGCCGGCGCCGATTGGCGCGATCCCGGGGCGGAGAAAAACCCGCGCTTCCAGGGGCTTCGGCCGGCCCAGGGGAGCGGCACCGTAGCGGTAGCGAATCAACGGGTCAACAGGAACCGACGAATCTTCGCAAAGATTCCTGGCAGAAACCTTTCCGAATATTGCGCGTCGATCGTCAGGTCGGGCCGGAATTGGTGGCGGAACCAGGTGGCCTGGCGCTTGGCGTATTGGCGTGAGGCGCGCTGCCCCGCCTCGACCGCTTCATCCAAGGAAACCAAGCCGTTAATGTGGTTGAGCAGGGCCGGCACGCCCAGCGCCTTCAGCGCCGGCAGAGCCGGGTCCAGGCCGAGGACGGCCAGGGACCGGGCCTCGTCCAGCGCCCCCCGGGTCATCATTTCGAGAAACCGCGCATCGATGGCCGCGTTCAGCGCCGCGCGCGGCGGCATCAACAGGATCGAGAAGAAGCGGCACGGACCGGCTTCGCCCGGCTTTTTCTGCCAGTCCGACAGCCTGACGCCGGTCGCCTCCACCACCTCCCAGGCGCGGATCAGGCGCTGCGTGTCGCCGGGCTTCAGCCGCCGGGCGGCCGCGGGGTCGCGCCCGGCCAGCGCGGCGTGGAATTTTTCGCCGCCGAGTTCGGCGTGCCGGTCGCGCGCGGCGCGGCGCACGGCCTCGGGGACCGGCGGGACCGGCGAGAGGCCCTCGGTCAACGCACGCAGATAAAGCCCGGTGCCGCCCGCGACGATCGGCAGGCGCTTGGCCGCGCGCGCCGCCTCGATCGCCGCCAGCGCCAGGGCGCGCCAGCGCCCGGCCGAGGCCGGATCGCGGGCGCTCAGGATCCCATAGAGATGGTGCGGCGCTTGCGCGAGCGCGGCTTCGTCGGGCCGCGCCGTCAGGACGCGCAGCTCGCGGTAGAGCTGCATCGAGTCGGCGTTGACGACCGCGCCCCGGAACTCGCGCGCCAGCGCCAGCGCCAGCGCCGACTTGCCGCTGGCCGTGGGGCCCGCGACGATCACGACCGGCGCTTTCGCCAAGCCGTG
>JBQTIS010000432.1:0-3750 GCA_052387895.1 Rhodospirillales bacterium
ATGCCGACCGTCACGGGACGGGCCACCAGCCTGGAGATGCGTTCCGCCCAGCCGGTCAAGCCCAGGACAAGCCAGATCAATCCGGTCGCCAGCCCCGCCGCGTGCACCGCGGCCGGCGTGATGATCGCGGTCTGCGCGGCCTGGGTGGCGGCGACCGCGCCGATCGCCTTCATCGGCTGCACCGGAAACGGCGTGCGGTAATAGAAGCCGCACGCCACCATCGCCGCGCCGAAGCCGAACAGCACGCCCATCGCGTCCATCTTCAGGACGCCGATATAGGCCACGGTGAAGGGAATCAGCGTGCCCAGGTCGCCGAACGCCCCTGCCCATTCCATGCGGCCCCATTCCATGCGGCCCCATTGCATGCGGCCGAAACGGTTGCGCGCGGGCGCGGGCCGGGCCGGATCGGCTTGGCCGGTCTCAGCTTGGCCGGTCTGGTTCATGGCGCCGGGCGGCCGCGAAAAAAACTTAGGGCTGGCGGCGGGCGGCTTGGTTGGGAGTCGTGATCGGCGTGTCGTCGGCGGCGCCGACCATCTCGCGCTCGGCCTTGATGCGCTCGTACAGCTCGCGCCGCAGCACGCTCGCCGTCGGCGGGAAGGTGCAGCCGAGCTTCACGGATTTTCCGCGGACTTCGACGACCGTGATCTCGATGTCGCCGTTGATGATGACGGACTCGCCTACCTTGCGCGTCAAGAACAACATGGAAAATTCCCCCGCCCCTCAGGTTTCCGACCCCTTCAGGCGGCCCGTAAGGGCCTTGTTTCACAGCGTCCTAGGCCGATATTCCTATCATGGCCGTTGGTAAACTGTCTCTGACTTTATATGGTTAATTTCAACTCATGGGTTAGCGACGCCCGGCAACCTCTGTTAATTCCGCCGCGCCGATTCGCCGCCGCGCCCGGCCGCCGACGCGGCAAGCGGCCTGGATTTCCGCCCTGGATTTTCGCAAGGCCGCGTCGGCCCCCGCCATTCTGTATAATCGCGGGCCATGGCGTCGGCGAACCCCAAGCCTTTGGCGAACCCTAAGCCTTTGGCGAACCCCAAGCCTGGCGCGGTCAAGCCGCCGAACGATTCCCGCCTGCGCTGGCTGGTGCTGGTGGTCGTGCTGCTGATGACCATGCTGGTGCTGCTGGTCGGGGCCGCGGCCGGCGTGGACACGGCGGTGATCGCCGCCGGCATCGCCTTGGCGGCGGTCGCGGGCATCGCGCTGCTGTCGCTGTCGCGCACCGAGCACGAGGCCGCCGCCGCCCAGCACCAGGCCGGCATCCTGGCGCACGCGGTCGACGCCTTGCCCGGCGGCGCCGCGGTGATCGACGCGGCCGGGGGGCTGGTCCACGCCAACGCCGAGTTCCGGTCCATGGTGCCCTTGAAGGGCCGCCGCCCCGCCGCGGCGCTGGCCGAGCATCTCGCCGGCGGCGCCGAGGCGCTGCAGCGCTTCAAGCGCCTGGCCGCCGCCGCCGCCCAGGGCGAGGCCGCCAAGGAGGAGCTCGCGGTCAAGACCCAGGACGGCAAAACCCGGTGGTGGGAGGTCTCGGCCAACCCGGTGCCGGGCCTGATGGGCTATTCGCTGTGGATCGTCGGCGACGTGACCGCCAGGCGCGAGATCGAGGCGATCGTCGGCGCCGAGCAGGCCAAGGTGGTCGACTTCCTGGAGAACGCGCCGGTCGGATTCTACTCGGTCGACGCCGAGGGGCGCTTCGAGTACGTCAACCGCACGCTGGCGGAATGGCTGGAGACGACGCCCGAGCTTCTGGTCGGCGGCCGGATGCGGCTGCTCGACTTCATCGCCGAGCCCAAGCCGGGCGCCGCGCCCTACGATCCGCTGCCGGCCCGGGGCGACGAGGTGGCGCTTCGGGGCGCCAGGGGCCGCCGGTTCCAGGCCGTGATCAGCCAGACCGTGTTCGGCGGCGACGTGATCGGCCCGTTGCGCACGCGCTCGGTGGTGCTGGACCTGACCTCCGAGCGCGCCATGGCCGAGGCGCTCAGCCGGTCCGAGCAGCGCTTCCGCGCGCTGTTCGAGAACGCGCCCGTGGTGATCGCCTCGCTCGACAAGGAAGGCCGGGTGGTGGACTGCAACCCGGCGCTGCGCGCGCTGATGGGTCCGGGCCAGGACCCGATCGGCCGCACGCTGGCCGATTTGATCCACCGCCGCGACCGCCCGCAGGCGGCCGAGCGCATCGAGGCGATGCTGAAGGGCGGCGGCGACTCCAAGCCAAGCGCGGCGCTGGAGCTGCGCCTGGCCGGCGAGCGCAAGCGCTTCGCCGCGCTCTATCTCAGCCGGTTCGAGGGCGCGGGCGGCGAGGCCGCGCTGATGGCGAGCTTCGTGGACACCACCGAGAAGAAGAGGCTGGAGCAGCAATTCGCCCAGTCGCAGAAGATGCAGGCGGTGGGGCAGCTGGCCGGCGGCATCGCCCACGACTTCAACAACCTTCTGACCGCGATGATCGGCTTCTGCGACCTTTTGCTGCTGCGCCACCGCCCCGGCGACCAGTCCTTCGCCGACATCATGCAGGTAAAGCAGAACGCCAACCGCGCCGCCAACCTGGTGCGCCAGCTCTTGGCGTTCTCGCGCCAGCAGACCCTGCGGCCGCGCGTGCTGAGCGTCACCGACATCCTGGGCGATTTGGGCAACCTGCTGCGCCGCCTGTTGGGCGAGGGCATCGAGCTGAAGATAATCCACGGGCGCGATTTGGGGCTGGTCAGGGTCGATCAGGGCCAGCTGGAGCAGGCGGTCATCAACCTGGCGGTCAACGCGCGCGACGCCATGACCGCCGAGGGGGCCGCCGGCGGGACGCTGACCATCCAGACGCTGAACCGGCATGTCGACGGCCGCGCCCGGGCCGCGCTCGGCGTCGAGTCGATGCCGGAGGGCGACTACACGGTGATCGAGGTCGCGGACACCGGCAGCGGCATTCCGCCCGAGATCATCGACCGCATCTTCGAGCCGTTCTTCTCGACCAAGGAGGCGGGGCAGGGAACCGGCCTGGGGCTGTCGACCGTCTATGGCATCGTCAAGCAATCCGGCGGCTTCGTGTTCGTCGACTCGCAAGCGGACCGCGGCACGACCTTCCGCCTGTACCTGCCGCACCACCCGGGCGAGGCCGAGGCCACGCCCGGATCGGACGCCGACAAGACGCTGGCGGGCGACCTGACCGGCCGGGGCGTCGTGGTGCTGGTGGAGGACGAGGACCCGGTGCGGCTGTTCGGGGCGCGGGCGCTGCGCAACAAGGGCTACAAGGTGATCGAGGCCAAGTCGGGCGACGCGGCCCTCGAGCTGATCGACAAGCAGCTGGCCGACCCCGGCTCGGGCGGCATCGACCTGCTGGTCACCGACGTGGTGATGCCCCGGATGGACGGGCCCACGCTGGTGGTGCACGCGCGCAAGCGCATGCCGGAGCTCAAGGTGATCTGCATCTCGGGCTACGCCGAGGAGACGCTCGCCGGCCGCATCCGCGCCGCGGGCGACGTGCATTTCCTGGCGAAGCCGTTCTCGCTCAAGCAGCTCGCCGCCAAGGTGAAGGACGTGATGCGGCAGGGGACGGCGGGAGCGGGGGATGCAAAAACCGCGGCGGCGTCATCGACGAACGGCGCGCAAGCCGGCGCAGGCGAGACCACGGCCCCGGCAGAGCCCGACGCCAAACGCGAACCCGGCGCGGCGGCGGAGTAGGGAACGGAAAACCGACTCCGACCCCGTTTTTCCGTTGCCGGTTCCTGATGGCGGTCGAAGCGCGCCCGGGCCGTTTCCAAATA
>JBQTIS010000433.1:0-5204 GCA_052387895.1 Rhodospirillales bacterium
GTTCGGCGTGCCCCTGTTCAAGATGGACGATTTGCGCCAGGGCATCGTGCACATCATCGGGCCGGCGCAGGGCTTCCCCCCGCCCGGCGCCACCATCGTGTGTGGCGACAGCCACACCGCCACGCACGGCGCGTTCGGGGCGCTGGCCTTCGGCATCGGCACGTCGGAGGTCGAGCACGTGCTGGCGACGCAGACGCTGCTGCAGCAGCCGGCCAAGAACATGCGCGTGACGGTGGAGGGCCTGCTGCCCGCGGGCGTGACCGCCAAGGACATGATCCTGGCGATCATCGGGCGGATCGGCACCGCCGGCGGCACCGGCCACGTGATCGAATACACCGGCCAGGCGGTCAAGGCGCTGTCGATGGAAGGCCGCATGACCGTGTGCAACATGTCGGTCGAGGCCGGCGCGCGCGCCGGCATGGTGGCGCCGGACGAGACCACCTTCGCGTATCTCAAGGGCCGGCCGATGTCGCCCAAGGCGGGCGCCTGGGAGCAGGCCGTGGCGCACTGGAAGACGCTGCCCTCGGACCCGGGCGCGCGCTACGACCGCGAGGTGAAGCTCGCCGCCGGCGAGATTCCCCCGCAGGTGACCTGGGGCACCAATCCCGAGCAGGTGCTGCCGATCACCGGCCGGGTGCCCGATCCCGAGTCGGAGAAGGACGAGATGCGCCGCGCCGGCGTCAAGCGCGCGCTGGAGTACATGGGGCTCAAGCCCGGGACGAAGTTCACCGACATCGCGATCGACACGGTGTTCATCGGCAGCTGCACCAACGGCCGCATCGAGGATCTGCGCGAGGTGGCGGCGGTGGTGAAGGGCCGCAAGGTGAAGCCGGGTCTGCGCGCGCTGGTGGTGCCGGGATCGGGCCTGGTGAAGCATCAGGCCGAGGAAGAGGGCCTGGACCGCGTGCTGACGGAAGCCGGGTTCGACTGGCGCGAGCCGGGCTGCTCGATGTGCCTGGCGATGAACGCCGACAAGCTGTCTCCGGGCGAACGCTGCGCCTCGACCTCGAACCGCAATTTCGAGGGGCGCCAGGGCTTCCGCGGCCGCACGCATCTGATGAGCCCGGCCATGGCGGCGGCGGCGGCGCTGATCGGCCGGTTGACCGACGTGCGCGAGCTGAAGTGACCGGCTTGGCCGGCACGGCATCGGCGGCGGCGGCGAGGCCTGTGGTCGAGCTCGGCGATCTTGCGCCCGCCCGCCACGAGCCGCCGCCGGAAGCGGCGCTGGCGGGCATCCTCGCGCGCAGCCTGGCCGCGCTGATAGACCTGGCCGTGCTGGTGCTGCTGCTGTTCGTCGAATCGTTCGTGCTGCTGGCGGTGTTCGGCCTCGAGGTCGGGCGGGACTTGGGCGCGGGCGACGCGCCGTATTTCCTTGTCGCCGCCGTCATCGCCTGGCTTTACTGCGCCGGGTTCGACAGCGGCCGGCGCGGCGCCACACCCGGCAAGCGCGCGGTGGGGCTGGAAGTGGTCGACCTCGGCGGCGAGCGCCCGGGCTTCGCGCGCGCGAGCCTGCGATGCCTGGCGCGCGTTCTCACCCTCGCCACGGCGATGCTGGGCTGGGCCGCGATCGCCTTCACCCGACGCAAACAGGCGCTGCACGACCTGGCCGCCGGCACGCTGGTGATCCGCACGGCGGCGCGGCCGCGATGAGTCTTGCGACGAGCGACAACGCAATTCTGCCCAGGGAAGAAACTCAATGAAGACCAACAAGAAGATGCTGATCCTGGCCGGCGACGGCATCGGCCCCGAGGTGATGACCCAGGTGCGCCGCGTGATCGAGTGGTTCGACCGCCGCCGCGCCGTGCGGTTCGACGTGCAGGACGGGCTGGTCGGCGGCGCGTCCTACGACCGGCACGGCGCGCCCTTGACCGATGCCACGCTCGCCGACGCCATGGCCGCCGACGCGGTGCTGTTCGGCGCGGTCGGCGGGCCGAAATACGACGCCCTGCCGTTCGACGCGCGGCCCGAGCGCGGCCTGTTGCGCCTGCGCAAGGAGCTGGGGCTGTTCGCGAACCTCAGGCCGGCGATGGTGTTCGACGCGCTGGTCGACGCCTCGACGCTGAAGCGCGAGGTGGTGCAGGGCCTGGATATGATGATTATCCGGGAGCTCACCGGCGGCGTGTATTTCGGCGAGCCGCGCGGCATCGAGAAGCTGTCCGACGGCCAGCGCCGCGGCGTCAACACCCAGGTCTACACCACCAACGAGATCCGGCGCATCGTGCGCGTGGCCTTCGAGCTGGCCAAGAAGCGCAAGAACCGCGTGTGCTCGGTGGAAAAGGCCAACGTGATGGAAGCGGGCGTGCTGTGGCGCGAGGAGGCGGAATGGGTGCACAAGCACGAGTTCCCGCAGGCCGAGCTTTCGCACATGTACGCCGACAACTGCGCCATGCAGCTGGTGCGCAACCCCAAGCAGTTCGACGTGATCGTGACCGACAATTTGTTCGGCGACATCCTGTCGGACTGCGCGGCGATGCTGACCGGCTCGCTCGGCATGCTGCCCTCGGCCTCGCTGGGCGAAGTGGACCAGCAGGGCCGCCGGCGCGCGCTCTACGAGCCGGTGCACGGCAGCGCGCCCGATATCGCCGGCAAGAACATGGCCAACCCGATCGCCGAGCTTTTGAGCTTCGCGATGCTGCTGCGCTACTCGTTCGACCTCGAGGACGACGCGCGGCTGGTGGAAAGCGCGGTGGAGAAGGTGCTGTCCAGCGGCATGCGCACCGCCGACATCATGCAGCCCGGCGCCGCCAGGGTATCGACCGTGGTGATGGGCGACGCCATCCTGCGCGAGCTCGACAAGCAGGCGGCCTGAGGGGAAATGCCGGCCGCTACCGCAGCTTCGGGTTCAGCGCGTCCCTGAGCCAGTCGCCGAGCAGGTTGACCGCCAGCACCAGCACCGCCAGCGCGATGCCGGGGAAGATCACGATCCACCATTCGCCCGAGAACAGGAAATTGTTGCCGATGCGGATCAGCGTGCCGAGCGAGGGCTGGGTCGCCGGCACGCCGACGCCGAGGAACGACAGCGTGGCCTCGGTCAGCACCGCCACCGCCAGGCCGACCGTGGCGATCACCAGCACCGGGCCCATGACGTTGGGCAGCACGTGCTTGACCATGATCAGCGCGGGGTGCAGGCCGATCACGCGCGCGGCCTGCACGTATTCCTTGCGCTTCTCGACCAGGGTCGAGGCGCGTACGGTGCGCGCGTACTGCACCCAGTTCGAGATGCCGATCGAGAACACCATCACGAACACCGCGAGCTGGTCGCGCACGCCCGGCGCCAGCAGCGCGCGGGCGACGCCGTCGATCATCAGCGCGATCAGGATGGTGGGGAAGGTGAGCTGCACGTCGGCCAGGCGCATGATCGCGGTTTCGGCGGCGCCGCCGGCATAGCCGGCCACAAGCCCCAGCGCGATGCCCACGACCATGGCGAACAGCACCGCCAGGAACCCCACGGTCAGCGACACGCGCATGCCGTAGAGGATGGCCGAGAGCAGGTCGCGGCCCTGGTCGTCGGTGCCGAGCAGGAAGCGCCACTCCCCGCGCTCGGCCCAGGCCGGCGGGTTGAACGCGTCGATCAGCTGCAGCGCGCCGGGGTCCCACGGATTCTGCGGCGAGATCAACGGCGCCAGCGCGGCCGCGAGGATCAATGCGGCGGTGACCGCGGCCGCCGCGACGGTGACGCGCGACGAGCAGAAGCTGTGCCAGACGTCGCTGTCCAGCACGCGATGGAGCAGGCCCGCGGCCGGCGCGGTCAAACGCCCCGCTCCAACGCGTTGCGGTCGGCGCGCAAGCGCGGGTCGACCAGGTAGTAGAGCAGGTCGACGATCAGGTTGATGCCGACGAACAGCAGCGCGATCAGCAGCAGGTAGGTGGACATGACCGGGATGTCGGCGAACTGCACGGCCTGGAGGAACAGAAGCCCCATGCCCGGCCACTGGAACACCGTCTCGGTGATGATGGCGAAGGCGATGATCGAGCCGAGCTGGAGCCCGGTGATGGTGATGACCGGGATCAGCGTGTTCTTGAGCGCGTGGCCGAAATTGACCGCGCGGTCGGTGCGGCCGCGCGCGCGCGCGAACTTGATGTAGTCGGTGCGCAGCACCTCGAGCATCTCGGAGCGCACCAGGCGCATGATCAGCGTCAGCTGGAACAGGCCGAGGGTGATCGAGGGCAGGATGATCGATTTGAGGCCGCTGGCGGTCAAAAGCCCCGTGGTCCAGAATCCGATCCTGACCACCTCGCCGCGCCCGAAGGTCGGCAGCCAGCCCAACAGCACGCCGAACACAAGGATCAACAGTATGCCTATCAGGAACGTCGGCAGCGAGATGCCGACCAGCGACAGCGCCAGGAACGCGCGGCTGAGCCAGTGCCGCGGCTTCAGGCCGGTCAGCACCCCCAGGGGAATGGCGAAGGCGAGCGCGAACAGCGCCGCCATCCCCGACAGCTCCAGCGTCGCCGGCAGCCGCTCGGCGATCAGCGCGTCCACCGGCCTGACCGTGCGCAAGCTGACGCCGAAATTTCCGGTCAGCACGTTGCCGAGGAACCGCGCGAACTGCACCACCACCGGCTTGTCCAGGCCCAAATTCGCGCGCATGCGCTGGATGTCCTCGGCCGTGGTTTCCTGGCCGGACATGCTGGCGACCGGGTCGCCGACGAACTGGAACACCGCGAACGCGATCAGCGCCACGGCCACCAGGACCAGCAGCGATTGAAACAGGCGTTCGGCGATATAGGCTATCATCCCTGAATCACGCGGCCCTCACGGTCCCTTTGCCGAACCGTGAGGGCCGCTTTCTCGCGGACTGATTATTTCATCATGACGTGGAACCACAGGAACTCGTTGCCCGCGTGCGGCGCGAGGCTGGCGATGCTGTCGCGCGCGCCCCAGGCGATGGTCTGCTGGTGCAGCGGGATATAGGCCACGTCGTCGATGGTCTGCGTCCAGGCCTGCTTGACCAGCAGCTGGCGCTTCTCCTGGTCGGTCTCCTGGCCGATCCGGTCGATCAGCGCGTCGACCTTGGGATTGCAATAGCGGCCGTAGTTGAAGGTGCCGCCGGGCTTGGATTGGCCCTGCGCGTCCACCGGCACGCAGCGGTGCAGAAACTGCAGCGGGTTCCATGAATCGTAGCTGCCCGGCGCCCAGCCCAGCAGATAGAAGCTGGTCTCGAACTTCTGGTACTCGCCGAACAGCACGGTGTTGGTCTTGG
>JBQTIS010000434.1:0-9167 GCA_052387895.1 Rhodospirillales bacterium
GGGCGCCCGCGCCGCCGTGTCGATCCGGGCGGGCGGCACCCCGCGGCGCGCCGCCTCGCTGGTGGTGGTCGACGCCCCCCACCCCGACATCGAGCAGTTCATCGACTGGAAGGTGGTCGAAGAGCAGAAGGTGGCCGCGCTGGTGGCCGGCTCGACCCTGGCCAGGAAGACGCTGAACGCGGTGATCCGCGCCTGCCACGCGAGCGAGCAGGGCGGCGAGGCGGCGTTCGACCCGAAACGCAATGCGGCGCTCAGCCAGGCGATCCGCGCCGCGCGCCAGGCTGTAGTGCCCGAGAACTACATCCAGCGCGTGATCCAGCTGGCGCGCCAGGGCAAGACCGAGATCGATTTTCGCGTCTACGACACGGATTGGGATTCCGACGCCTATCTGACCGTCGCCGGGCAGAACTCGAACAACTCGGTGCGCGTGACCGACGCGTTCCTGGACGCGGTCGAGGCCGGGCGCGACTGGGCGCTGATCGGCCGCACCACCGGCAAGCCGCAAAAGTCGGTCAGGGCCGCGGAGCTGTGGGACCGGATCTGCCATGCCGCCTGGGCCTGCGCCGATCCGGGCATCCAGTTCGACACCACCATCAACGACTGGCACACCTGCCCGGCGGGCGGGCGCATCAACGCCTCCAATCCGTGCAGCGAGTACATGTTCCTGGACGACACGGCCTGCAACCTGGCCTCGTTGAACCTGATGGCGTTCCGGCGCGCCGACGCTGCGGGCGCGCGGTTCGACGCCGCGGGATTCGCCCATGCCTGCCGGCTGTGGACGCTGACGCTGGAAATCTCGGTGCTGATGGCGCAGTTCCCGTCGCGCGAGATCGCCCGGCTGTCCTATGCCTACCGCACGCTGGGCCTGGGCTACGCCAATATCGGCGGTCTGCTGATGGCGAGCGGCATTTCCTACGACAGCGACGAAGGCCGGGCATTATGCGCCGCGATCACCGCGTTGATGACCGGCGAGTGCTATGCCGCCTCGGCCGAGCTGGCCGGCGAGGTGGGCCCCTTCCCCGCCTACGGCGCCAACGCCCAGGCCATGCTGCGCGTGATCCGCAACCACCGCCGCGCGGCCTATGGCGACGCCAAGGGCTACGAGGGCCTGGCCACTCCGCCGGTGCCGCTGGACGCCGCCAAGTGCCCGGACCGCGAGCTGGTGCAGGCCGCGCGCCAGGCCTGGGACCGCGCGCTGGCGCTGGGCCAGGAGCACGGCTATCGCAACGCCCAGGCGACCGTGATCGCCCCCACCGGCACGATCGGCCTGGTGATGGATTGCGACACCACCGGCATCGAGCCGGATTTCGCGCTGGTGAAGTTCAAGAAGCTGGCGGGCGGCGGGTACTTCAAGATCATCAATCGCGCCGTGCCCGACGCGCTCGGCGCCCTGGGCTACGAGGAAGAGGCGATCGAGCGCATCGTGGCCTACGCCGTGGGGCACGGGTCGCTGGACGGCGCGCCCGGCGTCAACCACCAGCGCCTCAAGGCCAAGGGCTTCACCGCCGACAAGCTGGCGGCGGCCGAACTGGCGCTGCAAAGCGCCTACGACATCAAGTTCGCGTTCAACAAATGGACCCTGGGCGAGGAGTTCTGCGCCGGGCTGTTGGGCGTGAACGCCAAGCGCCTGGACGATCCGGGCTTCGATTTGCTGGCCGCCCTTGGCTTCACCAGGGCGGAAATCGAGGCCGCCAACATCCACTGCTGCGGCGCCATGACGCTGGAAGGCGCGCCGGGCCTTCGCCCCGAGCACCTGGCGGTGTTCGACTGCGCCAATCCGTGCGGGCGCACCGGCACCCGCGCGCTGGCGGTCGAAAGCCATATCCGCATGCTGGCGGCGGCGCAGCCCTTCATCTCGGGCGCGATCTCGAAGACCATCAACATGCCGAACGCTGCGACCGTTGCGGATTGCGCCGACGCCTATCTGTTGTCGTGGCGCCTGGGCCTGAAGGCGAACGCGCTTTACCGCGACGGCTCGAAGCTGTCGCAGCCGCTGTCGGCCGGCCTGTTGGCCGACGACCCGGCCGATGCCGCCGAGCAAGCCGAGAGGGTGATGGCCAAGCCCGCGGCCCAGCGCGCCACGGTGATCGCCGAAAAGGTGATCGAGCGCGTGATCGAGCGCCTGGCCGAGCGCCGCCGCCTGCCGCACCGCCGCAAGGGCTACACCCAGAAGGCGACCGTGGGCGGGCACCAGGTTTACTTGCGCACCGGCGAGTACGAGGACGGACGCATCGGCGAGATTTTCGTCGACATGCACAAGGAAGGCGCCGCCTTCCGCAGCCTGATGAACAACTTCGCCATCGCCATCTCGATCGGCCTGCAATACGGCGTGCCGCTGGAGGAGTTCGTCGACGCCTTCACCTTCACGCGGTTCGAGCCGTCGGGCGTGGTGGCGGGCAACGACGCGGTGAAGATGGCGACCAGCGTGCTCGACTACATCTTCCGCGAGCTGGCGATTTCGTATCTCGGCCGCACCGATTTGGCGCACGCCAGGCCCGACGATGTGACCCCCGACAGCGTGGGCCGCGGCGCCGGCGACCGCTCGGCCCTGCCCGAGGCGGGCCCGAGCGAGGCGATCAAGCGCATCGCGTCCACCGGCTACGTGCGCAACAGCTTCCTGGTGTTTTCCGGCGGCGCCCAGCAGGCCACCGGCACCAAGGGCGGCGGCGCACAAGCGATGCATTCGACGCTGGCCGAGATCAGATCGAAGGTCGAGGCGGTGGCGGTGACGGCCGAGGCGATGGACGCGGTGGACGCGCGGCTGTCGCGCATCCGCGCCGCGAAGCTTAGGGGCTACGAGGGCGATCCCTGCCCGGAATGCGCCAATTTCACGCTGGTGCGCAACGGCACGTGCCTGAAATGCGAGACCTGCGGAGGCACCAGCGGATGCAGTTGAGGATAACGGATTTCGCGCCCGCATGGGCGCAAACGGGATGCGTCGCCGAAAGGCGGCGCATGTGGCGGCCGCAGGTGATGCTCGCGGCCGTCTACTAGTCCGGCATCAGTGCTCCCTGTACCTTGCGGGGTGCGCGGCGACGCGCACCCCGTCTTTCTTTCCGCCTCGCCCCTTCGCCGCCATGCCCGGCCATGACGAATTGCGAGGGCTTGGTGTAACGTCGTCCCGTCTCACCAAGGGGGTCGTCACATGCCCGGCAAGATCGAAGCGCGCCTCGCGGAACTCAAGATCGAGCTGCCCAAGCCGGCCGCGCCCGCGGCCAATTACGTGCCCTATGTCGTCGCCGGCAAGACGCTTTACGTCGCAGGCCAGGTGACGTTCTGGAACGGCGAACTGAAATTCGTCGGCAAGGTCGGGCGCGAGTTCTCGGTCGAACAGGGCCAGCAGGCGGCGCGGCTATGCGCGCTCAACATCCTGGCCCAGGCCAAGGCGGCGTGCGGCGGCGACCTGGACAAGGTCAAGCGCTGCTGCAAGGTGGGCGGGTTCGTCAACTGCCCGCCCGACTTCAGCGACCATCCCAAGGTGATCAACGGCGCGTCGGACCTTTTGGTGCAGGTGCTGGGCGAGGCCGGCAAGCACGCGCGCTTCGCGGTCGGCGCGGGCTCGCTGCCGCTGGGGGTGGCGGTGGAAGTGGACGCGGTCTTCGAGCTGGCGTGAAATACCTGCTATAGTGGGCGAAGGCCGGCGGAGGCTTCGCATGCGGGCTGCACGAGCAAACGAAAAAAAGCAGGGACGCAGGATTGCGCGCCGCAAGGACGACCCTGCCTATGAACCGTCGCGCACCAAGCTTGGGGCGGCTTTGCGCCGCATCCGCCGCCGCATCCTGGAAACCGGCGAGCCGATGTTGACCGCCTCCCAGCTTCGCCGGGAAGTCGCGGAGAGACGCGGCGGCGCGCGATAGGCCGTGCCGCTTGTATATTCGTCGACGCCAACGTCCTGATCGCCGCGGCGCGCGTCGTCGGTCCTGTGGGGCGAGCGGCGCTCGCGGTTCTCGACAATCCCTCCAACAGATTTGCCGCGAGCGATTTCCTGCGCTTGGAAGTTCTGCCTAAAGCGACTCATGCCAAGCGCATCGCGGAGGCTGCGTTCTATCGCCAGTTCTTCGGCCAAGTGGCGGTCTGGGCCATTGCCGAGCCGCAGCTCGTGAGCCGCGCATTGAGCCTAGCGGAGCGGTTCGGCCTGTCGGCGATGGATGCCCTCCACGCCGCCGCCGCCATTTCCACCGGTTCCGAGGCCTTTATTACCGGAGAAAAGCCGGGCAAACCGATCTGTCGAGTGGCCGGACTGCGCGTTTGGCCGCTTATGGAAGCGTCGATATGATGCGCGGGACGATTTCATCGACTTGATGGTGGAGTGCCGCGAGTGCCCGACGGCGACGGCGCGATAGAGCTGAGCCTTACCGAGGGCATCGGCGCGATCGGCGCGGAGGACTGGAACGCCTGCGCCGGCGCCGATGGTCCGGGGTGCAACCCGTTCGTCGGCCACGCCTTCCTGTCGGCGCTGGAGGACTCGGGCTCGGTCGGAAAGGGCACGGGCTGGTTTCCGCGCCACCTGGTCGCGCGCGACGCGGCCCGGCGCGTGCTGGGCGTCGTGCCGCTCTACATCAAGACCCACTCCCAGGGCGAGTACGTGTTCGACCACGGCTGGGCCGAGGCCTTCGAGCGCGCGGGCGGGCGGTACTACCCCAAGCTCCAGGCGGCGGTGCCGTTCACGCCGGTGCCGGGCCCGCGGTTGCTGGCGCGGCCAGGCGAGGAAGCGCCGCCAACCCGCGCCGCGCTCGCCAAAGGCCTGGCCGAGGTGGCGCGGTGCATGGGCGTGTCGTCGCTGCACGTCACCTTCTGCGCCGAGGACGAGGCGCGGGTGCTGGCGGCCGCCGGGTTCCTGGTGCGCGAGGGCACGCAGTTCCACTGGCCGAACCGGAGCTACCGGACGTTCGAGGATTTCCTGGCCGCCTTGTCGTCGCGCAAGCGCAAGCAGATCCGCAAAGAGCGCCGCGACGCGCTCGCGCCGGGCATCGCCGTCCGCGCGCTGAGCGGGGCGGAGCTGACGGCGGATGCCTGGGACGATTTCTTCGAGTTCTACATCGCCACCTCGGACCGCAAATGGGGCAGCCCCTATCTCAACCGCGAATTCTTCGACCTTTTGGGCCGGCGGCTGGGCGGCCAAGTGGTGCTGGTGACGGCGGAAAAGGACGGAAAGCGGATCGCGGGCGCGCTCAACCTCAGGGGCGGCGAGGCGCTGTACGGCCGCAACTGGGGCTGCCGCGGCCAATGGCCGCTGCTGCATTTCGAGTGCTGCTACTACCAGGCGATCGAATGGGCCATCGCCCATGGCCTGAAGCGCGTCGAGGCCGGGGCGCAGGGTCCGCACAAGATCCAGCGCGGCTACCTGCCGGTCGCCACCTACAGCGCGCATTGGATCGCCGACGCCGGGTTCCGCGGCGCGGTCGCCGACTACCTAAAGCGCGAGCGCGCCATGGCCCGGCGCGAGCGCGCGGCGCTGGCGGCGCACTCGCCCTATCGCGCCGAAGCCGCGGGCTGAGTATCATCGCCCGATGCGCCGCGCCGTTCTCCTCGCTGCCGTTGCAATCGCCGGCGCGCCGGCCGTGCTGGCGCAGGACTTGCGCCAGAACTGCTTCGCCGTCGATGGATATGAGAAAATCGAGGCCTGCGCCGCGGCGCTGAAGGCCGCGCCCAAGGACCTGGCCCTGCGCCGGGCGCTGGCGCGCGCCTATATCGACGTCGGCGACGGCGTCGGCGGCGCGAGCGAATACGGCGCCATCGCCCGCGAGCGGCCCGAAGATCCCGAGGCGTGGTACGACTACGCGCTGGCGCTGGCCACGGACTACCGCTACCGCGAGGCGGCGTCGGCGATCGACCATGCGCTGAAGCTCGACCCGGATCGGCCCGCGGCCAACAAGATCGCGGTGATCGCCTATGAAGGCGCGGGACGGATCGCCGACGCCTATGGCGCCGGCCTGCGCCTGGCGGGCATGGGCGACGCCATCGCCATGTACGAGACCGCCGAGGCGCTGGTGAAGGGGCGCGGCGTCAAGGCCGATCCGCCGGCCGCGGTGCCGTGGTTCCGCCGCGCGGCCGAGGCCGGGCATGTCGACGCCATGGCCGCGCTGGCGAAAATCTACGCCGAGGGGCTGTACGGAGAGAAGCCGGATCCGGCCCAGGCGGCGCAGTGGAAGAAAAAATCCGAGTAGCCCGCGGCCTTACGGCACCGTTTCCGGCACCTTGGGGCCGTCCTGCGGACCCTCGCCCTCTTCCGCCTTCTTCGGCGGCGGCGGCTCTGGGAAGGCGAAGCTGAGCTTGCCGTCCTTCAGGTCCACGCGCACCGTGCCGCCCTGGACCAGCTTGCCGAACAACAGCTCGTCGGCCAGCGGCTTCTTGATGTTCTCCTGGATCACGCGGGCCAGCGGCCGGGCGCCGAACGTCGGATCGTAGCCCTTGTCGGCCAGCCATTTGCGCGCCGCGTCCGAGAGCTCGATCGTCACCTGCCGGTCGCCGAGCTGGCTTTCCAGCTGCAGCACGAACTTGTCGACCACGCGGCTGATGATTTCGGGCGACAGGCTCTTGAACGCGATGGTTGCGTCCAGCCGGTTGCGGAACTCGGGCGTGAACATGCGGTTGATCGCCTCGGAATCCTCGCCGACGCGCGCTGTGCGCTCGAAGCCGATCGGCGCCTTGGCCAGCTCCGAGGCGCCCGCGTTCGTGGTCATGATCAGGATCACGTTGCGGAAATCGACCGTCTTGCCGTTGTGGTCGGTCAACTTGCCGTGGTCCATCACCTGCAACAGGATGTTGAACAGGTCGGGATGCGCCTTCTCGATCTCGTCCAGCAGCAGCACGCTGTGCGGATGCTGGTCCACCTGGTCGGTCAGAAGCCCGCCCTGGTCGAAGCCGACATAGCCCGGCGGCGCGCCGATCAGGCGCGACACGCTGTGCCGCTCAATGTATTCCGACATGTCGAAGCGGATCAGCTCGATCGCCATGGTCTTGGCGAGCTGGCGGGCGACCTCGGTCTTGCCGACGCCCGTGGGGCCCGAGAACAGGTAGCAGCCGATCGGCTTTTCCGGCTCGCGCAGGCCCGCGCGCGCCAGCTTGATGGCGCTGGTCAGCGCGTCGATCGCCTCGTCCTGGCCGTAGACCATCGACTTGATGTCGCGCTCGAGCGTGCGCAGCACTTCCTTGTCGTCGTGCGAGACGCTCTTGGGCGGGATGCGCGCGATGGTCGAGACCACGCCCTCGATGTCCTTGACCGTGATGGTGCGCTTGCGCTTGCTGGGCGGCAGCAGCATCTGCGCCGCGCCCACCTCGTCGATCACGTCGATCGCCTTGTCCGGCAGCTTGCGGTCGTTGATGTAGCGCGCCGAAAGCTCGACCGCCGCGCGGATCGCCTCGGCGGTGTAGCGCACGCGGTGGTGGCTTTCGTAGTAGGGCTTCAAGCCCCGCAAAATCTTCACCGTGTCCTCGACCGACGGCTCGTTGACGTCGATCTTCTGGAACCGGCGCACCAGCGCGCGGTCCTTCTCGAAGTAGTTGCGGTATTCCTTGTAGGTGGTCGAGCCGATGCAGCGCAGCGTGCCGCTGGCGAGCGCCGGCTTCAACAGATTGGAGGCGTCCATCGCGCCCCCCGAAGTCGCGCCGGCGCCGATTACCGTGTGAATCTCGTCGATGAACAGAATCGCGCCGGGCGTGTTCTCGAGCTCCGACAGCACGGTCTTCAGCCGCTCCTCGAAGTCGCCGCGATAGCGCGTGCCGGCGAGCAGCGCGCCCATGTCCAGCCCGAAGATGGTGGCGTCCTTGAGGACGTCGGGCACCTCGCCCTTGGTGATGCGCCGCGCCAGCCCCTCGGCGATCGCGGTCTTGCCCACGCCCGGCTCGCCCACGTAAAGCGGGTTGTTCTTGGCGCGCCGGCACAGGATCTGGATGGTGCGGTCGACCTCGGCCTGGCGGCCGATCAGGGGATCGACCCGGCCGGCCTGGGCCTTCTTGTTGAGGTTGACGCAATAGGCGTCGAGCGCCTCGTGGCCTTTCTTGCTTTTCTCGCCGCCGGCCTTTTCCTCGTCCTCGGCCCCGCGCACGCGGCGCTGCTCGGTGCGGCCCGGCACCTTGGCGATGCCGTGCGAGATGTAGTTGACCGCGTCCAGCCGCGACATGTCCTGCTCTTGCAGATAGAACACCGCGTGCGACTCGCGCTCGGCGAACATCGCCACCAGCACGTTGGCGCCGGTCACTTCCTCGCGCCCGCTGGACTGCACGTGCACGATCGCGCGCTGCAGCACGCGCTGGAAGCTGGCGGTGGGCTTGGCGTCTTCGTTGCCGCCGGCGACCAGCCCTTGCAGCTCCTTGTCCAGGTATTCGACCAGGCCCCGGCGCAGCCTGTCCACGTCCACGCCGCAGGCGCGCAGCACCGCGACCGCGTCCTGGTCCTCGGTCAGCGCCAGCAGCAGATGCTCAAGCGTGCCGTACTCGTGGTTGCGCTTGTTGGCGTGGGCCAAGGCGCGGTGCAGGCTCTGTTCCAGGTTGCGCGACAGCACGGGGCTATTCCTTCTCCATCGTGCATTGCAACGGATGCTGGTGCCGGCGGGCGAAATCCATCACCTGCGTCACCTTGGTCTCCGCGACCTCGTAAGTATACACGCCGCACACCCCGACGCCCCTGCGGTGAACGTGCAGCATGATCCTGGTCGCCTCGTCCCTGGTCTTGTGGAAAAAGCGCTCCAGAATGTGCACGACGAACTCCATGGGCGTGTAGTCGTCGTTCAGCATCAGCACCTTGTACATCGACGGTTTCTTGGTCTTGGGCTTGGACTTGACGACCACGCCCGTCGTCGTGCCGGTATCGTCGCGTTTGTCGTTGCCGCTCATCCCAAGCCCAGGCCTTCGCATGCCTTTCACGGTTCGTGCCGGCGCCGGCCGGTATTCTAGGTCAACCCGCCGGGACCGGCCAAGCGCGGCGCCATGCGCGGAATTCCGCCCTCCCCCCGCGAATCAACCATGATTAATATGGGATGTCCCGCGCCGGAATGAAGATGCGCCCGTCCCGCGGCCGACAAGGCCGGCGGAAAACCAAACGGGCCCGGCGGCATGGCCGCCAGGCCCGTTCTCGATCGCGGTCGTGTTAGCCCGGGCGCGTCGTGCGCCCGTCGAGGGGAGGGGGGGGAGGGGGCGTTAGGCCGCGATCGGCTTCGCCAGCTTCT
>JBQTIS010000435.1:0-4649 GCA_052387895.1 Rhodospirillales bacterium
CGCAGGACCAGTTGATGCTGGAATTCGCCGGCGTGTACCGGCACTACCATTCCTGCCTGATGCGCACGATCCTGATCGGCAAACCCGACCCGCGCCAGGTCGCGATGCATAAATGCGCGCTGGAAGCGATGGAGGCGTGCAAGGCGGCGCTGAAACCCGGCCGGCCGATCGGCGAGGTGTTCGACGCCTATGCCCGCACCTTCGACGGCGCGGGGTTCGGCAAGTACCGCTTCAACGCCTGCGGCTACAGCCTGGGCACGACTTTCGCGCCCAACTGGATGGACTGGCCGATGTTCTATCGCGGCAATCCGGTGTTGGCCGAGCCTGGCATGGTGTTCTTCCTGCACATGATCGCGGTCGACAGCGACGACAACCTGGCGATGGCGCCGGGCTACACGGTCGAGGTGACCGGGAACGGCTGCGCGCCGCTGTCGAAAATGCCGCTCGATCTCGTGGTAAACTGACGTGCCGCACCTCTTGATATTCGCGGGGTTCATCCGGGTGGGGATGGTGGTGGGCTGTGTTCTGTTGGTGTGAGCGCGCGAAATCGGCGGCGGCGCTGGCCTTGGCGCTGATTCTCGCGGGCTGCGGCGACCCGCCGCGCCCGTTCATGCCGGCCGCCAGCGAGGCGCCCAACGAGCTGTTGCGACTCGCCGACCCGGCGGGAATCGCCGTCGACGATATCGCCGACCTGCCCGAGGCGGCGCACCGGACGTTCATGGCGGCGCTGGTGGAGGAACTGCACAAGGCCGAGGTGCCCGCCTATCTCGGCCAGGGCAACGCGCGGAGCTTCCGCCTCAAGGGCCAGGTGCTGGAATTCGGCGCGGGCGCGGGGGCCGGCGCCGACGTGCAGATCTACTGGCTTTTGGTCGACGCCGACGGCCAATCCCTGGGCAACCACCAGGTGCGCCGCCAGGTCGACGCCAAGGCCTGGAAAGCCGGCGATCCCGCCCTGATCAAGCAGCTCGCGCACGAATCGTCCCAGGGCATCGCCAAGCTGATGCCGGACCGGCGCGAGCAGGTGGCCCAGCGCGGCGACCGGCCCGTGCGGCTGGAAACCAACGCCAATCGAATCGTGCCGCCGACGGGCACGGGATTGGGCCGCCAGCCCGCCAAGGGCGCGCAGTCCGCGGCGCAGGACAAGGCGCCGGCGCGCCCGCAATCCGCCCAGATGCCCGCGGCAGCGGCCAAGCCCGTACCCGCGGCGGCGGCCAAGCCCGCCGAGCCTCTGTCGGTCGCGCTGCGCCCGGTCGAGGGCGCGCCGGGCGACGGCGCGCAAGCGCTCGCCCGCGCCATGCGGCTGTTCCTCGGACGCGCCTCGATTTCCGTGGTCGAGGAGAATCAGAACCCGGCCGCGATCGTCGCCGGCCGCGTGGCGGTCGCCGACCTGGGCGCGCAGCATCAGGAAGTGAAGGTGGACTGGCAGGTGTTCGCGCCGGACGGGCGGCGGCTCGGCACCATCGGCCAGGCCAACCGGATTCCGGCGGGGCGGCTGAACGGCCCGTGGGGCGGCGTGGCCAACGCCGTGGCCGAGAACGCGGTGCAGGGCTTGAGCGAGCTGTTCGGCCAGCTGGCCGCCGCGCCGCCGTCGGGCAGGACGCCTTCGACCGCGCAAGCGCCGACGCCGACGCCCAAATGACCTCCATGCGACGTCTCGGGCCGGCGCTCGCCCTGGCGCTGGCGGTTTCAGGCTGCGGGCTGATCGACCGCGTCGGCCTGGTCGATTCGGGCAAGCAGCAGGCCGAGCGCGGCCGTTCGAGCGACGGCGTTCCCGCCGGCACGTTGATGGGCAGCGTCGAGGCCGACCCGCCGCTCGGCAACGCCAATGTGCGGGTCGAGCTTTACGACATCACCGGCATCGACGCGGACGAGGCGGTGAAAAAGGCCGAGCCGGTGAAGGTCGCGCGCAGCGACCGCGCCGGGCGCTACAGCTTCCAGCTGGGCAGCCTCGCGCAAGCCCCGGCGGGCAAGCCCAAGACCTGGCTGGTGCGCGCCGCGCCCGGCGACGGCGATGCGGCGAAAACGCCCGAGGCGCGCGTGACCTTCCAGGCGCAATACGCGCGCGGACGCCTGCCGCCGCTTTACCTTTGGGACGGCGCGGCGACCGCCGAAACCGCGGACCGGCTGGTGAGCTTCCGCTTCGCCGCCTTGCCGGCCGGCAAGCAGGTGGATCAGCCGGTCTATGGCGTCGAGCTCACCTCGTCCGCGGGCGGCGGGCCGTTCCTGCCGTTCATCAACGGCAAGCCCGAGATCGCGGTCTCGCGCCAGGCGTTGCAGGAGCTCGCCTGGACCTGGCGCCCGCAGGCGAGCTTGGAGCAGCGCCAGGCCGACGGCACGGTGTTCCACGCGGTCTATCGCGGCCAGCCGCGCGGCGTCGCCGGCGGCAACCCGCCGCCCTTGACCCGGCTGCGCGAGGCCAAGTTGGTGCCGCCGGGCCTGGCGTTCCTGAGCCTGACCGACGGCCGGGCCGAGAACGCCCTGCCGCACCAGATGCCGCCGGGCGCCACGGTCGAGATCGACCTGGGCACGGCCAGCGAGGTGGGCTCGGTGTTCCTGTTCGGCCTGTGGCAGGAGGACAGCCAGGACATCACCGTTCACCTGGGCAACGCGGCCGGCCGCCCCGGCCCCGCCCTGGCGCGGGCCCAGGCCGCCGATGCCTTCGAGATCAGGCTGCCGCCGGGCTCCGCTGGCCGGCACCTCGCCGTGCGCTTTTCCGGGCGGCTGGTCGCGCTGTCCGAGGTGGTGGCCTACCCGGCGCCGGACGCGCAGAAATGGGAGGCGGCGAAGCCGGCCGCCCCCTACTCAACCCGCGTGGACAAAGCCCCGGTGAATTGATAGCTTCCGCGCGCGTTTCCGCGCGGGCGCGGCCTAGCACATTCTGGTTCCGGTTTTCCGACGGTCCGGGGACGGCGGCATGAAGATCATCGCCGGCAACAGCAATCGGCCCTTGGCCGACGCGATTGCCGCCTATCTGAAAGTGCCGATGACCAAGGCGTCGATTCGCCGCTTCGCCGACAAGGAAATCTTCGTCGAAATCCTGGAAAACGTGCGCGGCGCGGACGTGTTCGTGGTCCAGTCCACCTCGTTTCCCGCCAACGACAACCTGATGGAGCTGCTGATCACGATCGACGCGCTGCGCCGCGCCTCGGCCCGGCGCATCACGGCCGTGATTCCCTATTTCGGCTACGCGCGCCAGGACCGCAAGACCGGCTCGCGCACGCCGATCACCGCCAAGCTGGTGGCGAACCTGATCACCCAGGCCGGCACCAACCGCGTGCTGACGCTGGATTTGCACGCCGGGCAGATCCAGGGCTTCTTCGACATTCCCACCGACAACCTGTTCTCGGCGCCGGTGTTCACCAAGGACATCGCGGCCGCGTTTCCGGGCGAGCGCCCCGTGATCGTGTCGCCCGACGTGGGCGGGGTGCTGCGCGCGCGCGCCGTCGCCAAGCGCATGGAATCGGACCTGGCGGTGATCGACAAGCGCCGCGACCGCGCCGGCGTGTCGGAGGTGATGAACGTGATCGGCGAGGTCGAGGGCAGCCACTGCGTCATGGTGGACGACATCGCCGATTCCGCCGGCACGCTGTGCAACGCCGCCGTGGCGCTGAAGGAAAAAGGCGCCAAGTCGGTGACCGCCTATGTCACGCACGGCGTGTTGTCCGAGGGCGCAGTCGCGCGGGTCAAGGCCTCGCCGCTGAAAGAGATGGTGATCACCGACAGCATCCAGGCGACCGAAGCGATGAAGGGCGCCAAGAATCTGCGCCAGCTCACCATCGCCCCGCTTCTGGCCGAGGCGATCATGCGCACCCACGAGGAACGCTCGGTTTCCAGCCTGTTCGATTGCGTCGACAAGCGCGCTAAACCGGCATAAAAGCTGGCGCCCCGCCGGGCACTACGGGCCCCGGCGGGGCTTCCGACGCCCGCGCCGCACCCCTGGAGGCGGCCGGCGATTTGCCCAAGGATTCGAACGAGTTGAAGGAGCACGCTTAAGCCATGGCCGATACCGTCACCTTGACCGCCGAGACGCGTGGGGGGGCCGGAAAGGGGGCCGCCCGCCAGACGCGCCGCGCCGGCAAAGTTCCCGCCGTGATCTACGGCGCCAAGCAATCCCCCCTGATGATCCAGATGGACCCGAAACAGGTGGTCCGCGAGGCGCGCCGGCGCGGGTTTTTCGCGCGCGCGCTGAACATCAAGGTGGACGGCAAGGACCACCAGGTGCTGCCGCGCGACGTGCAGTACGACCCGGTGACGGACAAGCCAGCGCATCTGGATTTCATGCGCGTGGACGCCGCCACCAAGATTCGCGTCCAGGTGCCGGCCGAGTTCGTCAACGAGGCCGAGAGTCCGGGCCTGAAGAAGGGCGGCGTGCTGAACGTCGTGCGCCGCGAGATCGAGTGCTACTGCACGCTGGCCACCATCCCCGAGAAGCTGGTGGTGGACCTGACCGGCCTCGAGATCGGCGACAGCGTGCATATCAGCAAGGTGAAGCTGCCCCCGGGCGTGACGCCCACGATCCGGGGCCGCGACTTCACCATCGCCTCGGTGGCCGTGCCCAGCGCCGCGAAGGCGGCGGCCGAGGAAGCCCGCGCGGCGGCCGAAGCGGCCGCGGCCGCGGCGGCGGCCGGCGTGGTCGAAGCCGTGGCGCC
>JBQTIS010000436.1:0-4722 GCA_052387895.1 Rhodospirillales bacterium
AGCAGCGCCGCCAGCGCCATCGCCGCGATCGAAGCGGGCTTCACTGTTGCGCCTGCCCCGGCTCGCGGCGGATCACCATCCGCGAACGCCCGAGAAAATGCACCACCGCCCCGCGGTTGGTGACGCGGAAGCCCTCGGCCACCAGCGTGCCGAACGGCCCCTGACCGTCGACGCGCTCGTTGCCCTCGGCCGAGGACGTGTTCATGTCGAACCGCGCGGTTTGCGTACGGAATTCGTAGCCGGAATCGTGGAACAGAGTCACCCGGCCATGGATGTCGAGCACTTTCAGATCCTTGTAGTAGTTGCCGTTGTCGCCCATCAACGCCACCCAGCTGCCGTTCGCCAGCGTGATGTCGCCTTTCGGGCGCAACAGCTCCACCACCGAGGGGTCGCCCGGCTGCTGCACCGCGTCCTCGGCGGTGACCACATAGGGCCGGTTGGCGGCGTCGATGCCAGTGAAGCGCGGCTTGATCATGCGCACCGTCGCCGCCTCCTCGATGTTCACGTTCGACACGCCCAGGCGGAAGCGCTCGTCGCGCTGCATCAGATGCGGCCAGACCGCGACCAGCACGATCAGCGCGCCCGCGATCAGCGGGAAGGCCAGCTTCAGCACGTTGACCAGCCGGCTGTGGAAGCCGCCGGTCGCCTTGACCGCGGGCTGGCCGGAGCGGCGGTTGGGCGCGCGGGCCGAGGCGATGCCGGTGGCGACCATCTCTGCCCGCTGCCGCCGCGCCGGCGTCAAGCCACGCCTGCCCGCAGGCAGTCGTGGATGTGGAGGATGCCGACCGGCTTGCCGTCCTCGACCACCCACAGCGTGGTGATCTGGCGCTGCGACATGAAGCCCACCGCCTCGGCCGCCAGCGCGGCGCGGCGGATGGTCTTGGGGCCCGCCGTCATGACCGCGGCCACGGGCTTGGCCAGCAGGTCGGGCGACATGTGCCGGCGCAGGTCGCCGTCGGTGACGATGCCCAGAAGCCTGCCCGCGCCGTCGACCACGCCGACGCAGCCCAGGCGTTTTTCGGTCATCACCAGCACGGCCTCGGCCATCGTGCGGTCGGGCCCGACCAGCGGCATGTCGGCGTCCTTGTGCATCAGGTCGCCGACGCGCAGGAACTGCCGGCCCAGCCTTCCGCCGGGATGCAGCACGTGGAAATTGTCGGGCGAGAAGCCGCGCCGCTCCAGCATCGCCACGGCCAGCGCGTCGCCCAGCGCCAGCATGGCGGTGGTCGACGTGGTGGGGGCCAGGCCCATGGGGCAGGCCTCGGGCGATTGCGGCAGCACCAGCGCCACGTCGGCGGCGTCGGCCAGCGCGCTCGGCGCGCGGCAGGTCATGGCGATCAGCGGGATGGTGCGCAGCTTGGCGTAGGCGACGATGTCGCCGAGCTCGTCGGTCGCGCCCGAGTTCGACAGCACCAGCACCGCGTCGCCCGGCGTCACCATGCCAAGGTCGCCGTGGCTTGCTTCTCCGGGATGAACGAACAAGGCGGGCGTGCCGGTGGAGGCGAGCGTCGAGGCGATCTTGCGCGCGACATGGCCGCTCTTGCCCATGCCGCTCGCCACCACGCGGCCGGTGACGGCCTCGATCGCGTCCAGCGCGGCGCTGAACGCCAGGCCCAGCGGCCCGGCAAGGGCGTCGCGCAGCGCGCGCAATCCGTCGGCCTCGATCGCCAGCGCGCGGCGCGCCGCGTCGAGGTCGCGCGACTTCGGGTCGCGCGCGGCGGACTGCTTGTGCGGGGACGGGTTGGTCATCGTGCTGTCGTGTCGCTCGCCCTTGTGGCGCCGTTGACGGCGCGGGTGCGGGGTCGGGCCGGCGTCAGCGGCGCGCCGGGGCGGTACATGCCTTGCATAACGCCCGTCGAGCCAACGATTCCAAGGGTGTACCGCGTGCGCGCAGTATGCCGATGGGCCCGGCAAAGGTCAAACGAACAACAAGGCCGAACCGAGGTCAAGCCAAGCCCTTCGGCCGGGTTAATGCGCGAAAATGTCCTCGGCCGCCCAGCCCGCGAGGTCCAGCGCGGCCCGGTGCGGCAGGAAGGCGTGGCAGGCCGCGGCCAGCTCGGCGCGGCCCTCGCGCGCCAGCATCTCGTCGAGCTTGGCCTTGAGCGCGTGCAGATGCAGCACGTCCGAGGCGGCGTAGCGCGTCTGTTCCTGGGTCAGCTCGGCCGCGCCCCAGTACGAGCTTTGCTGCTGCTTCGACAACTCGACGTCCAACAGCTCCTTGCACAAATCCTTGAGCCCGTGTTTGTCGGTGAAGGTGCGCGCCAGGCGCGAGGCGATCTTGGTGCAATAGACCGGAGCCGCCGTGACGCCGAGATACTGCCTCAACGCGGCGAGGTCGAAGCGCGCGAAATGGAACAGCTTCAGCAGCTTCGGGTCGCCGAGCGCGGCCTTGAGGTTGGGCGCGTCGTAGCGCGGCGTGGGAAAATGCACGAGGTGCGCCGAGTTGTCGCCGGCGCTGAGCTGCACCAGGCACAAGCGGTCGCGATGCGGCGCCAGGCCCAGCGTCTCGGTGTCCACCGCCACGCTGCCGGCGAACTTGACCGCGGCGGGCAGGTCGTATTGGTGCAGCTTGATCGTCGGGTTGGCCATCGGCTTGGACCGGTTTCAGCCGTCGCGGCGCGGCGTTTCCAGCAGGAATGGTGCCCAGGAGAGGACTCGAACCTCCACAACCTTTCGGCCACAGGTACCTGAAACCTGCGCGTCTGCCAGTTCCGCCACCTGGGCATGAGCGTATCGGGGGCGTGAAAAGCGGGGGGCATTCTCGCCGCCGACCCGCCAATGTCAATTGGATTTGGCATCTGGACAAACCGGCCTTTGGGCCTGCCTAATCGGCCGCCGGGGCCGCGGGGAACGCGCCGCCCGCGGGAGAGGCTTCATGGACGCAAAGACGGTCGCGGTGTTCGGCGGCTCGGGTTTCATCGGCCGCCACCTCGTGCGGCGCTTGGCGCAGCGCGGCTGGCGCGTGCGCGTGGCCGTGCGCCGGCCCGACGCGGCGCTGTTCTTGAAGCCCATGGGCGACGTGGGGCAGATCACCCCGGTCCAGGCCAACCTGCGCGACGACGCCTCGGTCGCCGCCGCCGTGGCGGGCGCCGAGGCGGTGGTGAACCTGGTCGGCATCCTCTACCAAAGCGGCAAGCAGAGCTTCGAGGCGGTGCATCACGACGGCGCCAGGCGCGTGGCCGCCGCCGCGCGCGCGGCCGGGGCCAGGCGCTTGGTGCAGATGTCGGCGCTGGGCGCGAGCGCGGGCTCGCCCGCGCTTTACGCCCGCACCAAGGCCCTGGGCGAGCAGGCGGCTTCGCGCGCCTTTCCCGGCGCGACCATCATCCGCCCCAGCGTCGTGTTCGGGCCGGAGGACGATTTCTTCAACCGCTTCGCTACCATGGCCATGGTGTCGCCGTTTCTGCCGATCGTGGGAAAGCCGCCCAGCGGCCCCAAGTTCCAGCCCGTGTTCGTGGGCGACGTGGCCGAGGCGATCGCCCGCGTTCTGGAAGACCCCGCTACCGCCGGCAAGACCTACGAGCTGGGCGGGCCGGCGGTGATGACGCTGGCCGACGTGCTGGGCCGGGTGCTGGCCTGGACCGGGCGACGGCGGATCGTCGCCTGGCTGCCGACCGGGCTGGTGCGGCTCCAGGCGGCCGTGCTGGAGCTTCTGCCGGCGCCGCCGCTGACCCGCGACCAGGTCAAGCTGCTGCAAATCGACAACGTGGTTTCGGGCGCGCTGCCGGGCCTGGCCGAGCTCGGAATCCAGCCGACCGTGGCGGAGGCCGTCGTGCCTGACTATCTCAGCCGATTCCGGCGCGGCGGCGGACAGCCCGGCCGCCCGATCTAACAACATCGGTAATAACTGTTTCTTATCAGCTGGATAGTGCATTTCATAGCCGCTATCCCACGTCCTCGCAGATTAGTACCGTTTTGAGACATTATTTCGAAGCCGACAGGAACGAACCTGTCTGATTTTACCCAACACACCTCCGATTCGAATAAAATAGTCAAGTAATGTGACCTATTTTGACGATTTCGCTGGAAAACTGCGGTTTTGTCCCGTAAAGCAAAAATGCAAGGGCTGTCCGGCTGCCGCCTCGGCGGCGCGTCTCTGGGGCCGGTGGGGACCGGGAGCGGGGATGCCCGGAAAGCCTTCCCATGGGGTGGGCCGATGCCGAACAAGATGCTGTCCTTCGTGCGCGTCGGCCAGGCCATGCCCGACAAGCGCAAGCCGGCCGAAAGGCGGCGGGACTTCGACGAGATTTACCGCCCATACGAGCCCGCCCGCGCTGCCGAGCAGGCCGGGCGCTGCTCGCAATGCGGCGTGCCGTTCTGCCAGGTGCATTGCCCGTTGCAGAACAACATCCCGGACTGGCTGAAGCTGACCGCCGAGGGAAGGCTGGAGGAAGCCTACGAAGTCTCTTCGGCCACCAACAACATGCCCGAGATCTGCGGCCGCATCTGCCCGCAGGACCGCCTGTGCGAAGGCAACTGCGTGATCGAGAAGGGCTTCGAGGCGGTCACCATCGGCTCGGTCGAGAAATACATCACCGACACCGCCTTCGACCGCGGCTGGGTCAAGCCGCCGCGGCCGCCGCGCGAGCTGGACCGCTCCGTCGGCATCGTCGGCGCGGGGCCGGCGGGGCTCGCCGCCGCCGAGCAGCTCCGGCGCAAGGGCTACCAGGTCGCGATCTACGACCGCTACAACCGCGCCGGCGGCCTGCTGGTCTCCGGCAGCCC
>JBQTIS010000437.1:0-3852 GCA_052387895.1 Rhodospirillales bacterium
GGCCTATGGCGGCAAGGTGCTGCTGGCCGACATCCTGCCCGGCCATTCCACCAGCGCGACCATTAAAAAGCTCGCGCGCTGAGCTAACCCCGATCGGTAATTCGACTCCGACCCCGATTTCTTCTAGGGTTTCGGGACTGATAAAGTTTGGCAGATAGTGACACAACGAAGTTGCGGACGTAAGTTCAGCTACACAAGTTTGACGATTGGGCGGGGCCAATCATGTCGCGGGTATTTGTCAGCTACGCTACGGGCGATGTTCATTTTGTTGAAGCGACTAGGCGCCGCGCGTCGTCAGGGGATTGCGAGTTCGGGGACCATCTGAGCTTGCAAACATAGGAATGTTCGAATCAAAGGTATCTGTGCCGGCACGCTTCAAACGCAAGCGTGAGTCTATCGAAATTGCTCTACCGTAGGCGCTACGCCGAACCGACTTGGCTCGATCTCTTCGCTGATTTCGTCGGAAATTGGTTCGGAGTAGATTTTACTGAGAACCTTGCTCCGCAATCGCTGCGTCGAGTTCGCCGGCGCGCGATTCAGCTAGGGTTTCGAATTATTTCTTGCGCGCACGCCGGATCGTCCGCGCGACAGCGGCGGCGAGCCATAGCGACAGAGCCGGCGCGAGGGCCAGGAGCGCGAGGTTCGCCCAGTCGTTGTCGAGATATGACGCCACGGTCATCAGATCGCGCCAGCAATCCGCATAGCCCACGAGACGATGGCCGACGTAGTCGCAGACCTCGAAGGCGGAGTCCTTCAGCAACTTGGCCGCGCGAAATTCGGCGTATCGAACATAGGCCGCAGTGGCGGCGAACCATCCCACGCCGGCAGCCAAGAAAAGAAACTTCCATCGGGCCCCGTTCATGCCGCTGTCCACGCGCCGCCGCCACGGCAAGCGCGCCTCACCCTGAAATCGACCCTAGCGTTCACCCCAGGACTTTCCCCAGCGTTGACGCTTCAAGGGAGGGTTTAGCGTCAATCGGAGCGTCAAGCGCGCCCATCGCTTCATCCGTAGTTATACGGATGCGTGCGCAAAACGCGCTGCTCAAACCCCCGGATCCGTGACCCCCCGCAGCCGGTCGGCGGCGATCGAAGCGAAACGCAGGAGAAGCGCGCGCCGGCGCGCCGCGTTGACCGCCACCTCGTCGCTGTCGCGCAGCATGGCCGCGCCGTAGGCGTCGGCCACGAACAAACCGCAGGGCGCCGGCACCAGTTCGATCGGAAAGCCCTCGGGCACGGCGAAATAGAACCGGTCGCAGTATTCGCGGTATTCCGGCCATTTCTCGTCGCCGCGGAAATCGGCGACCGAGGTCTTGATCTCGACCACGGCGATGGTGCCGGCGCGGTCGATGCCGATCACGTCCACCCGCCGCCCGTTCGGCAGGATCAGTTCGGTCAACGTCGAGTAGCCGGCCTCGGCCAAGTGGCGGCCAAGGCCCCGCGCCAGCGCCAGGGCGGTCGGCGTCATCGCACGGTCGTCGGGCATATCGAAACGCTAGCACAAGAAAGCGGCACGCCGCGAACCGGACACCCAGGATGTTGTGGCCTTCGCCCCCGCGCAACGCAGCGGAGGGGACCGGCGCGGCCGGGACGAGGTACCCCCTGTAAACCGGATTTGGAATCGGTTAGAATGATTAACGGTCTGTGGGCAGGCGGCCGACGTGTCGCTCTTCTCCTGCAGCGAAGAGCAAGGTTTGAGCCGTTCGACTGCGACTTTCCTGAAGAGAAAAGGGCCTCTCCGCCGCACACGCGCGACTGCTCGTGGGCGGAGTCCGTTCGACTATCGGAACGGGCGCGCTTGCGTTCGTTCCGGCCGGCCCTGCAGACCGAGTACCCCCTCACGTAAGGATCCAGTCTGATGTCTAACAGCAAATTGTTCGTCGGCAACCTGCCACATGCCCACACCTCCAAGGACCTCGAGACGATGTTCCAGCCTTTCGGCACGGTGAAGTCGGCCCAGGTGATCCTGGATCGGATGACCGGCCAGTCCCGCGGCTTCGGCTTCGTCGAGATGGAAACGGCCGAGCAGGCCGAGGCCGCGAAGGCGGCGCTCAACGGCTCGGTGGTCGGCGGCCGCACGCTGACCGTGAACGAGGCGCGCGAGCGCACGCCCGGCGGCGGCGGCTTCGGCGGCGGCGGACGCGGTCCGCGCGGCGGCGGCTACGGCGGCGGCGGCGACCGCGGCGGCTATGGCGGCGGCGGCGGACGCGGCGGTTACGGCGGCGGCGGTGGCGGATCCGGCGGCGGTGGCGGCGGCGATGGCGGCGGCGGCGGACGCGGTCCGCGCGGCGGCGGCTATGGCGGCGGCGGCGACCGCTAGACCGAAGCCCTTTTTCGCGACGTGAAGAGCGGCGTCCCGGCCGGGCTTACCGGCCGGCGGCGCCGTGTTTCGTGAACAGCAGGTTGACATAGGCCTGCGCATGGCCGAGGTCGATGCGCTTAAGCGCGTCGACGCCCAGGAGCGCGCGCAGGTTTTACGGTTGGCCGCGTTCGACCGCCGCCATCGAATAGCCCATCCGCAGCAGGCCTTCAACCAGTTCCATCGGATCGTCGCCCATGGCGGCGATGCCGTGCGGCCAGAACTCGATCAAAAGGTCGGGCGCGTCGCGCGCCAGCACCTTTGCGGCGCCCGCCAGCACCTGGGCCTCCGCCCCTTGCACGTCGATCTTGATGAAACCGATCCGCCGCCCCGCGAGCTTCAAGGCCGCGTAGTCGTCGAGCGCGACCACGCCGACCCGCGCCGAGCCCGCCTGCTTCTGCACGTTCTCCCGGATCAGCGAATGCCCGCCGCGATTGGCCGCGTCGCGGTAGAGCGTGAGCTCCCCTGCCTTGGCGCCCAGCGCCAGCTTCTCGGGCGCCGCGTTCTCGATTCCGTTCAGCGCCAGATTGGCCGCCAGCGCCGCGTGGTTCTCCGCGTCAGGCTCGAACGCCGCGACCCGGCCGTCCGGCCCCACCGCCCGCGCGGCGATCATGGCGTAGTGGCCGATATTGGCGCCGGCGTCGATCGCCGTCATGCCGGGCCGAAGCCGCGCCTCGACCACTGCGGTTTCCACCGGCTCGTAGCGGCCGCGGTGCAGGATGGCGCGCGCGATGTCCTTGCGCCGCTTCGGGTGCACCCACAGACGGTAGCGCGCGGTGCGCATGACGAAGGGCGCCCGCGGCGCCACGAGGTAGAACAGGGTTTTCCAGATCGCGCGCAGCCGCGTGTTGTGCTCGATCGCGGGCGAGGGAAAGCGGTCGGCGATCCACTGGAACAGGCGGGTGCGCGCGTCAGCCATTCGGGCACGATAGCGCGCCGGTCCCGCCCGCTCTAGCCGGCCCGCGTCACGCCGCTATTGCGCGGCCGATACGAGCGCCGGGGCGAACCGCCCTCCAGGGCCGGACCGGACCCGCAACGCCGGCGAACGCGCCGAAGCACAATCCCCGCGCCAGCACCCGCGCCGGATCTTCGCCCGGCACGGCGATGCCGCGCTCCGCGGCCGGGCGGAAGCCGAAGCGCCCGTAATAGGCCATGTCGCCCACCAGCAGCACGACGCGGTGCCGCGCCCAGGCCGCCATGTCGAGCCCCTGGCGCATCAGCGCGCCGCCGACGCCGAGCCCGCGCCAGTCCGCGGAAACCGCCAGCGGCCCCAGCAGCAGCGCCGGATCCTGCGCCCCGCCGATCAGCACGGGCCAGAAGCGCAGCGTGCCGACGACGCCCTGGCCGCCCGGCTTGTGCCGCTCGCGCGCGACCAGCTTGAGGTCGCCCAGCGGCTCAACGCCGTCGCGGAACCGGTAGGAGGCCTTGGCGTGCCGGTTCCGGCCGAACGCGGCATCGAGAAGATTTTCGATCGCGGCCCTGTCGGATGGCCGCTC
>JBQTIS010000438.1:0-3237 GCA_052387895.1 Rhodospirillales bacterium
CCTCGTCGCTGACCTCGATGTGCAGCTTCCGGCCGGCAACATCCAGCACGACCATGTCGCCGTCCTTCACCAGCGCCAGCGGGCCGCCGGCCGCCGCCTCCGGCGACGTATGCAGCACGACCGTGCCATAAGCAGTGCCGCTCATGCGCGCGTCGGAAATGCGCACCATGTCGGTGACGCCCTTCTTCAACACCTTCGGCGGCAGCGGCATGTTGCCGACCTCGGCCATGCCGGGATAGCCCTTGGGCCCGCAGTTCTTCAGCACCATCACGCAGGTCTCGTCGATGTCGAGCTTGGAATCGTCGGTACGCTGGCGGCAGTGCTCGATGTTCTCGAACACCACGGCGCGGCCGCGATGCCTCAAGAGCTTTGGGGTGGCGGCCGAGGGCTTGATCACCGCGCCGTCGGGGCAGAGATTGCCGCGCAGCACGGCGATGCCGGCGCGTTCCTTGAATGGCTTGTTGAAGGGGAAGATCACGTCGCGGTTCCAGCACTCCGCGCCGTCGACTTCCTCGCCCATGGTGCGGCCGCTGACGGTCAGCGCGTCGCGGTGCAGGCGCTTTCCCATTTCCTTCATCACCGCGGGCAGGCCGCCGGCGTAGTAGAAATCCTCCATCAGGTACTTGCCCGACGGCATCAGGTTGACGATGCAGGGCATGTCGTGGGCCAGCTCGTCGAAGTCATCGAGCTTCAGGTCGACGCCCAGGCGGCCGGCGATCGCCAGGAGGTGGATCACCGCGTTGGTCGAGCCGCCGATCGCGGCGTTGACGCGGATGGCGTTCTCGAACGCCTTGCGCGTGAGGATCTTCGAGATGGTCAGGTCCTCGCGGACCATCTCGACGATGCGCCGCCCGGCCATCTGCGCCAGCACGTAGCGGCGCGAGTCGACCGCGGGGATCGCGGCGTTGGTCGAGAGCGCGATGCCGAGCGCCTCGGCCACGCTGGCCATGGTCGAAGCCGTGCCCATGGTCATGCAGTGGCCGGCCGAGCGCGACATGCAGGCCTCGGCGCTCATGAAATCGGCCAGCGTCAGCTCGCCCGCGCGCACCATCTCGCTGAGCTTCCAGGTATGCGTGCCCGAGCCCACGGTCTGGTCGCGCCAGCGGCCGTTCAACATCGGCCCGCCCGAAACCAGGATCGCCGGCAGGTCGACCGAGGCCGCGCCCATGAGCTCGGCCGGGGTGGTCTTGTCGCAGCCCGCCAGCAGCACCACCCCGTCGATCGGGCAGGATCGCAGCGTCTCCTCCACGTCCATGCTCATCAGGTTGCGGAACAGCATGGCGGTCGGGCGCATCAGCACCTCGCCCGTGGAGAAGGTGGGAAACTCCATCGGAAAGCCGCCGGCTTCGTATATCCCCCGCTTCACGTGCTCGGCGAGCTCGCGGAAATGCGCGTTGCAGGGCGTCAGCTCCGACCAGGAATTGGCGATGCCGATGACCGGCCTGCCGTCGAAATGATCGGTCGGGATGCCCATGTTGCGCACCCACGAGCGGTGGCTGAAGCCGTCGCGGTCCATCTTGCCGAACCATTCGGTCGAACGCAGCTTGCGGCGCGGCTTGGCCATTACGTTTCTCTCCCACCCCAAGTGAACGCGGACGCGTGCCGTCGGCGCCATCCTAGCGGAGCGGCGCAGCGGGCGGCAACCCAAGTTCGTCTAAAGCTTCAACAGGCTGGGCAGAAACAGCGAGAATTGCGGAACGTAGGTGATGATCACCAGCGCGACGCACATCGCGGCATAGAACGGCCACAGCTCCTTCGATACCTGTTCCATGGTGACTTTGCCGATGGCGCAGCCCACGAACAGCGTGGGGCCGACTGGCGGCGTGATCAGCCCGATGCCCAAATTGGTGATCAGGATCATGCCGAAATGGACCGGGTCGATGCCGAGCTTGAGGATCACCGGCATGAAGATCGGCGTGCAGATCAGGATCATCGGCGCCATGTCCATGAACGTGCCGAGCGCCAGCAGCAGTACGTTGAGCATCAGCAGCATCACGTACTTGTTGTCGCTGACCGACAGCAGGAACTCCGTCGCTATCGCCGGCAGGCGCATCAGCGCCATCATGTAGCCGAAGGCGACCGAGAATCCGATCAGGATCATCACCATCGCCACGGTCTTGACGGTGCGATGCACGAGATGGTGCAGCTCGCTCCACTTGTAGTCGCGATAGACGAACATCGTGACGAAGAAGGCGTACAGGCACGCGACCGCCGCCGACTCGGTCGGGGTGAAGACGCCCGTCAGAATGCCGCCCATGATGATGAACACGGTCATCAGGCCCCAAAACGCGTCGAGCGCGATCTTCAGCGCCTGGCGCAGCGGAATCTTCCTTTCCTTGGGAAAGTCGTGCTTGCGCGCGGAATAGGCCACGAGGGCGAGCAGACACACGCCGAACAGCAGGCCGGGCATGATACCGGCCATGAACAGATGCGCGATCGAGATGGTGCCGCCGGCGGCCAGCGAATAGATCACCATGTTGTGGCTGGGCGGGATCAGCAGGGGTTGCAGCGATCCGCAGATCGTGATGTTGACGGCGAACACGCGCGGATAGCCGTTCCTGACCATCTGCGGGATCATCACCGTGCCGATCGCCGCCGTGTCGGCCACCGACGAGCCCGAGATCGCGCCGAACATGGTGGACGCGAGCACGTTCACCAGCGCCAGGCCGCCTCGGATGAAGCCCACGAAAACCTTGGCGAGGTTGACGAGACGCGATGCCATGCCGCCTTCGGCCATGATCGCCCCGGCCAGCACGAAGAACGGAATCGCCAGCAGCGCGAAGTCGTCGGTGCCGTCGGACATCTTCAGCATCACCGCTTCCAGCGGGATGTCCATCCACAGCGCCACGAACAGCGACGACAGGCCCAGCGCATACGCCACGGGCATGCCTAGAAGGCATAGAATGAAGAACGAACCGAGATGGATCAGCGCGGCCATGGGCTACTCCAGCCCGCCCGTGGGCTGGTCGCTGAACATCACCGAATCCGCCGGCGGGTGGCCGACCCAGATGCGTTCGATGATGAACAGAAGCGTCAGCAGCCCGCACAGCGGGATCGGCAGATAGGTCCAGCCGGTCCTGAGCCACGGAAAATCGGCGATCACCTGGTTCCAGGTGATGCTGACGAGATGCTGGCCATAGATCAGCATGAACAGGCTGGTCGCGATCATGCAAGCGTGGACGACCGCCAGCATGACGCGCCGCGCGTTCGGCTGCACGTTGTCGATGATCGCGACCA
>JBQTIS010000439.1:0-2106 GCA_052387895.1 Rhodospirillales bacterium
TGACTGGAGGTCTGACGTGTGCTCTTGAGATCTCTGTTTAACGTCTGGGACATCGAGCTCGGCCAGTTCTGGCTGGGAGCTCCCAAGGAGCTTCTGGCGCGCCTTCAGCCTGTGCGGGCTGACGCACACCGTCTCGTCCAGCGGCACGATGGAGAGCCTGGGCCAGCTCGCGCTGGCGCCGATGCAGCCCTGGGACGCGCTGGTCTGCACCTCCGACGCCGTGCGCCGGGCGGTCGAGGCGCTGCTGGAGCAGACCGCGGCCTATCTGCAGGCGCGCCTCGGCGCCGTGCGCGTGCCGCTGCCCGGGCTGGCGACGATCCCGCTCGGCGTGGATTGCGACGCGCTGAGGCGCGACGAGGCGGCGCGCGCGAAGTTTCGCCGCCAGCTCGACATCGCCGACGGCGACCTCGCCGCGCTGTTCGTGGGGCGCTTGAGCTATCACGCCAAGGCCAACCCCTATCCCATGTACGTCGCGCTGGAACGCGCGGCGCGCAAGACCCGGCAGAAGCTGCACCTGATCCAGGCGGGCTGGTTCGCCAACAAGGAGATCGAGCGGGGCTTCCGCGACGGCGCGCGCGAGCTGATGCCCTCGGTCGCGGCGCATTTCCTCGACGGGCGCCAGGCCGACGTGCGCGCCGGCATCTGGTCGGCCGGCGACATTTTCTGCTCGCTGTCGGACAACGTGCAGGAAACCTTCGGCCTCGCGCCGGTCGAGGCCATGGCCGCGGGCCTGCCCGGCGTGGTCAGCGACTGGAACGGCTACAAGGACACGGTGCGCGACGGCGCCGACGGGTTCCGCGTTCCGACCATCATGCCGGCGCCGGGCGCCGGCGCCGAGCTCGCCGACCGCCTGTTCGCCGGGGCCGAGACCTACGATCGATTCATCGGCGCCGCCAGCCAGGCGGTCGCTGTGGACATCGACGCCGCTGCCGCGGCGCTGGAGAAGCTGGCGGCCGACGCGGACTTGCGCCGGCGCTTCGGCGAACAGGCCCAGGCCCGCGCGCGCGCGGTGTTCGATTGGCGCGTGGTGATCCGCCGGCATCAGCAGCTGTGGGGCGAGTTGGCGGAACGCCGAAACAAGGCGCCGGAATGGCCGGCGGCCGCGGCCCTGCGCGGCACGGCCGCCAATCCCCAGGCGATGGATCCGTTCGCCATGTTCGCCAACTATCCGACCGACACGCTGACCGCCCGGCATCGCGTGACGCTGGCCGAAGACGGCGCGGCCAAGGCGCAGGCGCTGCTCGGCCGGCAAATTTCCGGCTATTGCGCCGGCGACCTGCCCAGCGCCGCCGAGACCGCCCTGATCGCCCAGCGCCTCGCCGCGGGCGAGGCGAGCGTCGAGGAGCTGGTGAAGCTGCTGCCGGCGGAACGCCGCGCGGTCGCCGAGCGCGCGGTGGTATGGCTGATGAAGTACGGCGCGGCGCGAATCGCGAAACCCGCCTGATTCGCCGGACGCCCCTACCCATCGCCGTGGCGCCGGCGGTATAGTCCGGCGCGCCGATGCGGACCCTCTATCACATGTTCCTGTCGCCCTTCTCGCGCAAGGTGCGGATCGCGCTGCGCGAAAAGGGGCTGGACTTCGAGCTGAAGTCGGAAAAGGTGTGGGAGCGGCGCACCGAGTTCCTGGCGCTCAATCCCGCGGGCAAGGTGCCGGTGCTGGTCGAGGACGACGGCGCCGTCATTTCGGACAGCGTCGCCATCACCGAGTATTTGGAAGAGGCCTATCCCGACGCGCCGCGCCTGTTGCCGGACCAGCCGAGGGACCGGGCCGAGGCGCGCCGGTTGGTGGCGTGGTTCGACGGCAAATTCGCACCCGAGGTGACCAAGAACCTGGTGGGCGAGAAGCTGATGAAGCGCTTTCTCGGCCGCTCCGAGCCCGACTCGTCGGCGATCCGCGCCGGCAAGGAGAACCTAAGGACGCATTTGAACTACATCGGCTACCTCGGCGAGCGGCGCAACTGGCTGGCGGGCGAGCGTTTCACGCTGGCCGACGTCGCCGCCGCGGCGCAGGTCAGCTGCATCGACTACTTGGGCGACGTTCCCTGGGAGGAGCACCAGGCGGCGAAGGACTGGTACGCGCGGATCAAGTCGCGCCCCAGCTTCCGG
>JBQTIS010000440.1:0-4580 GCA_052387895.1 Rhodospirillales bacterium
CGAACTTCTGCGTCGACAAGGGCTTGTCCAGGCGCAGCGAGACGCTGATTACCTCGGGGTTGTGGCGCAGCACACCGGTCTTCGCGCCGCCATGGTCGTCATGGTGATCGTGGTCATGATCGTGGTCGTGATCATGGTCATGATGGCCGTGGCCGTGGCCGTGATCGTGCGCGTGGTTGTGGTCCTCCGGCTGGCGCTCCAGGAAATCCGGCTCGATCTTCAGGATGCGGTCGAGGTCGAAGGCGCCGCGGTCCAGCACCTTGGCGATGTCGACCGCGCAGTCGCGCGTGCGGTGGATCTGGGCGAAGCGGTTGATGGCGCGGATCGTCGCCTCGACGTCCTTCAGCTCCTGCGGCGACACCAGGTCGGTCTTGTTGAGCAGGATCACGTCGGCGAAGGCGATCTGCTCCTCGGCCTCGCGGCTGTCCTTCAGTCGCGCGGGCAGATGCTTGGCGTCCACCACCGTCACGATCGAATCGAGCTTGGCGCGGTCCTTCACCTCGTCGTCCACGAAGAAGGTATGCGCCACCGGCGCGGGATCGGCCAGGCCCGTGGTCTCGATCACGATGGCGTCGAATTTCCCCCGGCGCTTCATCAGGCCCGAGATGATGCGGATCAGGTCGCCGCGCACGGTGCAGCAGATGCAGCCGTTGTTCATCTCGAACACTTCCTCGTCGGCGCCCACCACCAAATCGCCGTCGATGCCGAGCTCGCCGAACTCGTTGACGATCACGGCGTATTTCCGCCCGTGCTTCTCGGTCAGGATGCGGTTCAGAAGCGTGGTCTTGCCGGCGCCCAAAAAGCCGGTCAGCACGGTCACGGGAATCTGCGCCATGTCGGGGCCTCCAGCCCTGGCCGCGCCTCGCCCGGCGCGGCGGGGGCGGACCCTAGCAAGGCGGGCCGGGCTTGGGAAGGCGCGGCTTCACGACGTGCGGCCCAGCATCGCCGATTTGAGCGTCGAGACGTTGTGGCGGAACATTTTCACATAGGTGTCGGCCGGCCCGCCGGGCTTGGACAGCGCGTCGGAATAAAGCCGCGGGCCGGGCTTGACGCCCGTCTCCTTGCCGATCTGCTCCACCAGCTTGGGGTTGGTGATGTTCTCGACGAACAGCGCGGTGATCGCCTCGCGCTTGATCTGGCGGATCAGCGCCGCGACGCCCTTGGCCGAGGGTTCGGCGTCGGTGCTGACTCCCGCCGGCGCCAGGAACTGCACGCCGTAGGCCGAGGCGAAATAGCCGAACGCGTCGTGCGAGGTGACGACCTTGCGCCGCGCCTTCGGCACCGCCGCGATCTCCGCCCTGACCCAGGCATCGAGTTCCTGGATCTGCTTCTTGTAGGCCGCGGCGTTGGCCTTGTAGGCCGCCGCGCCCGCTGGATCGGCCGCGCTCAATCCTTTCTCGATGTTGTCGGCATAGACGAGCGCGTTGCGCAGGTCCTGCCAGGCATGCGGATCGATCGCGGCCTTGTCGTCCTTCATCTGCCGCGGCTGGATGCCCGTGGCGGCGGCGACCACCGCGCCCTTGAAGCCGGCGCTTTGCGCCAGGCGCTCCATCCAGCCCTCGAAGCCCAGGCCGTTGACGAACACCACCTTGGAATCGGCCACCGCCCTGGCGTCGCCGGGCGCGGGCTGGAACACATGCGCGTCGCCGTCGGGCCCCACCAGCGTGGCAACCGCCACGCGCGAGCCGCCCACGGCCTTCACCATGTCGCCGAGGATCGAAAAGCTGGCGACCGCCTTGACGGGCGCCTGCGCCCCGGCCGGAGCGGCCAACACGAGGCCAACGGCTGCCGCCAAGGCTGTTTTGCTATGAAATAACGTATCGAATTTCATTTGCCGCGCTCCCCTTGCCCTATACCCCGCCGCTCAAGCTTCGAGATGCGCGCGCGGCAGGTAGCGCGCCATCAGCGAGTCGTACCGTCCCACGCAGAGCGAGACGGCGTAGAAAACCCCCGCGGTCAGCACGATCGCCGGACCCGAGGGCAGGTTGAGGTGATACGAGACCAACAGGCCGATGGCGCCGGCGGCGAAGCCGATGCCGGCGGCCGCCACGCACATCGGCCACACCTCGCGCGCCCAGAACCGCGCGGCGGTGGCCGGCAGCATCATCATGCCCACGGCCATCAGCGTGCCCATGGCCTGGAAGCCCGCGACCAGGTTCAAGACCACCAGCACCATGAACACGAGATGGTACGCGCCGCCCCTGGCGCCGGCGGCGCTGAGGAATCCCGGATCGAAGCACTCGATCACCAGCGGGCGGTAGATCGTCGCCAGCGCCAGCAACGTGATCGTGCTGATTCCGGCGACCAGCAGCAGCGCCGCGTCGTCCACCGCCAAGACCGTGCCGAACAGCACGCGCATCAAATCCACGTTGCTGCCGCGGGTCGAAACCAGCGCCACCCCCGTGGCCAGCGCGATCAGGTAGAAGGCGGCGAAGCTGGCGTCCTCGCGCAGCGCCGTCGCCCGCGCCACCAGGCCCGACAGCAACGCGACCAAAAGCCTGCCACGAACCCGCCCAGGCTCATCCAGAACAGCGACAGTCCGGCGATCACGAATCCGACCGCGGCGCCCGGCAGCACGGCGTGCGACATGGCGTCGCCGACCAGGCTCATGCGCCTCAAGACCAGGATCACGCCGATCGGCCCGCAGCCCAAGGCCAGCGCCAGCGCGGCCACCAGCGCGCGGCGCATGAACGCGAACTCGGCGAACGGCTGAATCAGGAAATCGTGCGGCATGGCGCGCGCCGGCTCAGGCGTGCTCGGGAAGGCACACGCGCGCCGCGTCGTCCCACGCCTCGGACATGCGCCGCGCGCGCAGGATGTTCTCGGGCGTCAGCACCTCGGCGGTCGGCCCCCAGGCCAGGCATTCGCGCGCCACCAGCACGGCCGCGGGGAAGTTCTCGCGCACCTGGTCCACGTCGTGCAGCACCGTCACGACGGTGCGGCTCTCGCCGTGCCAGCGCCGCACCAGGTCCAGAAGGTCGCGCGTGGTGCGCGCGTCGATCGCGGCGAACGGCTCGTCCAGCAGGATCACCGGCGCGTCCTGGAGCATGACGCGCGCGAAAAGCGCGCGCTGGAACTGCCCGGCCGACAGCGTGCCCACGGGCCGGTCGGCGAAGCCGCCCAGGCCCACGGCCTCGAGCGCGTCGAGCGCGCGCCGGGTCAGCCCGGCGTCGACGCCGCCGAGCGGGCCGACGCGCCGCCAATAGCCGATCAGCACTACATCCAGCACCGATATGGGAAAGCCGCGGTCGATGTCGGCCTGCTGCGGCAGATAGGCGATGTCCTGGCGCTTGACCCCGGTCAGCTCCACCCGTCCCTCGGCCGGCCGCAGCAGGCCGACGATCGCCTTCAGCATGGTGGATTTGCCGGCCCCGTTGGGACCGCACACGGCGGTCAGGCTGCCCGGCGCGAACTCGCCCGAGACGTGGTGGATCGCCGGGTGGCGGTCATAGGCCACCGTCAGGTCGCAAAGCTTGATCGCGGCGGAACGCATCGCCATGTCGGCCCTCACGCCCAGAGCGCCCAGGCGACCGCCGCCCACAGCACCGCGATGGCGCCGGCGACGCGCGCGAGGCGCGCCCCGGCGGCGCTGGCCAGGGGCTGGAATCCGAGCGGCCGCGCGATGCCGGCGCCGACCGCTGCGGCGGCCGGAGCGACGCCCGCTTGGCCTTGGTCTGCTTGACCGCGGCTTGCTTGACCGTGGCTTGTGTGGCCGTGGCCCGTCCTATCGGCGGAACGAGTCAAACAGATTCTCCATTGCGGATCGCGCGGGGCGCCACGCTGTTTTGTTATAATATCACATTTCGTGGCTGGAAAGCCCAGCCCGGCCGGCCGTTTATACTGCAGTGGCGAAGAAATTTTTGTTGCACTGCACAAATTTCCTTGACTTTCGGCTGGAACGCGCCAAATTAGGGCCATGCTGCATTGCAGCAAAAGTTACCCAACCCCAAGGCGCGAAAGGACTATGGCTATGAGCCCGAAGAAGACCCCAAAGGCCGCGAATCCGTTCGAAGGCGCGGTCGAGACCGGCAAGGAGACCTTCGATCTGTTCGTCAGGACCGGCACCGAGGCCGCCCAGAAGGGCTACGAGCAGGCGGTGCAGCTGACGCAAGAGCAGGTGACCAAGGCCAACTCGGCCTTCGTCAAGGGCTACGAGGACATCCAGGGCTTCGGCAAGGAGAACCTGGACGCGCTGGTCGAGGCCGGCACGATCCTGGCCAAGGGCGCCGAGGCGATCTCCAAGCAGGTGATGGCGCTCACCCAGAATTCGATGCAGAGCTCGGTCGGCGCCGCCAAGGCGATGCTCGGCTGCAAGACGCTGCGCGAGGCGATCGACCTGCACGCCGACTTTGCGCGCTCGAACTTCGACGCGCTGGTCGCCGAGGGCGCCAAGCTAGGCGAAATGTCGTTCAAGGTCGCCAACGACGCGATTCTGCCGATCCAGGCGCGCGTCAACGTGGCGGTCGAGAAGCTGGCGAAGCCGATCGCGGCATAACGCATCCTCCTCCTCCCCCTCCCCTCTAAGGGCGCCCGACGCGCCCGGGCTAAAACGACCGCGATCGAGAACGGGCCTGGCGGCC
>JBQTIS010000441.1:0-5529 GCA_052387895.1 Rhodospirillales bacterium
GGATGGCTAGAGCGGCGACGGCTAGGAACGGCGGCGGCGCCCCTGGCTGTCCCGCCCACGTCTATCCCTTGCGCGTCTATTACGAGGACACCGACGCGGGCGGGGTGGTCTATCACGCCAACTACCTGCGCTTCGCCGAGCGCGCGCGCACCGAAATGCTGCGCCAGGCCGGGGTCGCGCAGGCCGCGTTGTGGAACGAGCAGGGCCTGGCCTTCACCGTCCGGCGCTGCGAGGCCGAGTTCCTCAGGCCCGCGCGGCTCGACGACGCCCTCGAGGTCCATACCCGCGTGCTCGAGGCGCGCGGCGCGCGGGTCGCGGCCGAGCAGGTGGTCAAGCGCGCGGGCGACGAGATCGCGCGCTTGAAGCTGGAGATCGCCTGCGTCGACCGCCGGGGCAGGCCGGCGCGCCTGCCGCCCAAGGTCGGCGACGCCTTGACCGCGAGAGAAATCCGATGACCCGGCGCCCGTTCACCCCCTCCCCCTATCCTCCTCCCTGCGAGGGAGGGGGGACTCTAGAAAAGAGTCCCCTCCCCCTCGATGGGGGAGGGGCAGGGAGGGGGTGACGGTGCGCCTGCCCTTGGACTGAACCGAAGCAAAGCAACGGAACCGCCATGGACCAAACCACCATCGCCTCGGTCGCGCTGCCGGGATCGGTCAGCGCGCATCACCTCTCGGTCATCGCGCTGTTCCTGCAGGCGGACTGGGTGGTCAAGTTCGTCATCGTCCTTCTGTTCATGGCGTCGGTCTGGTGCGCGTGCATCATCGTGGCCAAATGGATCTACCTGAAGCGCAAGTTCCGCGCCGCCGACCGGTTCGAGGAAACCTTCTGGTCCGGCACCTCGCTGTCGGAGCTGTACGAGCGCGTCGGCAAGCGCCCGGCCGACCCGATGACCGCGATCTTCTCGGCGGCGATGCGCGAATGGCGCCGGTCGGTGGACCGCGGCCCCGGCGCCGACCGGGGGCTGGCCACGCGCATCGACCGCGTGATGCAGGTGACGCTGGCGCGCGAGGTGCAGCGCATGGAAAAGAACATGACGTTCCTGGCCTCGGTCGGCTCGACCGCGCCGTTCATCGGCCTGTTCGGCACGGTGTGGGGCATCATGAACAGCTTCCAGTCGATCGCCGTCACCAAGAACACCAGCCTCGCCGTGGTGGCGCCCGGCATCGCCGAGGCGCTGTTCGCGACCGCCCTTGGCCTGGTGGCCGCGATCCCGGCGGTGATCGCCTACAACAAGCTGACCACCGAGCTCGGCCGCTACGCCAACCGGCTCGAGGCCTTCGCCGGCGAGTTCTCGGCCATTCTGTCGCGCCAGCTCGAGGAGCGCGGCTGACGTCATGGCGGCTAATCTGATCAACCCGCGCCGGCGCGGCCGGCGGGGCTACCAGAAGATGACGGACATCAACGTGACGCCGTTCATCGACGTCATGCTGGTGCTGCTGATCGTCTTCATGGTTACGGCGCCGCTGATCATCGCCGGCACGCAGATCCAGCTGCCGGCCGATACCCGGGCCGCCGCGGCCGCGCCCGACGACAGCACCATCGTCGTGCGGGTGGCCGCCGACGGCAGGATCTCGGTCAAGAACGCGGCGATCGAGCCCGCGCTGCTGGTGGGCGAGGTGGCGCGGCTGGCCGGCGGCGATATGGCGCGCGTGGTGGTGGTGCTGGGCGACCGCCAGGCGAGCTATGCCCAGGTCGCTTCCGTGCTGGGGCCGCTTTCGGCCGCGGGGTTCACGGGCCTGGCGCTGGGCAAGACCGAGCCCCAGCCCGCTTCCCCGGGCAGGAAAAGCTAGCGCCCATGGCCGGCGCGCTGTCGCCCATGACCGTCCAGCGCCTGCGCGTGCTGCGCCAGTCCACCCGCATGAGCGACATCAACGTCACGCCGTTCGTGGACGTGATGCTGGTTCTGCTGGTCGTGTTCATGATCGCGGCGCCGCTGATCTCCAGCTCCGTGCCGGTCGAGCTGCCGCACGTCGAGGCCCGCGCGATCGCCGACCAGCAGGAGCGGCTGGCGGTGACGCTCGACCGCGCGGGCAAGCTGTTTCTCGGCGACACCGAAATCGAGTCCGGCCAGCTCGCCGCGCGATTGCAGGCGATCGCCGAGGCCAAGAAGGACATCAAGGTCTCGCTGCGCGCCGACGCCGAGCAGCGCTACGGCGCGGTGCTGGACCTGATGGAGCAGTTGCGCGGCGCGGGGCTCGCCAAGATCGACCTGATCTTCGACCCGGTGCAGATGGCGCTCGGCGCCCGGCGCGTGCAGGCCGAGGCCGAGGCCGCCGCGCGCAGGCAGGCGAAGCCGTGAGCGGCGATCGCGGCATGGCGCGGCCCGGCGCGCCCGAACCGCGCCCCGGCGAGGAACGCCCGGAAACCGACCGCGCCGAAATGGGAATCGGCTTCACCGTCTCGTGCGTGGCGCACGGCGCGATCCTGGCGCTGCTGGTGTTCGGGATTCCGATCACCTCGAACCCGCGCCTGGCGCTCGACCAGGTGGTGCCGGTCAACCTGGTGACGGTGGCGGAAAAGCCGGCCGCGCCCAAGGTCGCGCCGCCCAAGCCCGCGCCGCCCAAGAAGCCCGATCCGCCCAAGGAAGAGGTCAGGGCCGAGCCGCCCAAGCCCGCCCCGCCGCCGCCTCCGCCGCCGCCCGAGCCGCCGCAGGCCAAGCCCGAGCCGCCCAAGGTCGAGCCGTCCAAGCCCGAGCCCCCGCCGCCGCCCCCGCCGCCCAAGGTGGTGGAGACGCCGAAGCCCGAGCCCAAGAAGGTCGAGAAGCCGAAGCCGCCGCCCAAGCAGGTGGCCAAGGCCGAGCCGCCCAAGGCGAAGGAGCCGCCGAAAAAGCCGGAGCCGCCGAAGGACGAATTCCTGTCCGTGCTGAAGACCGTGGAAAAGCTGAAGCAGGAACGACGGCCCGAGATCACGCCGCCCACGCCCAAGGCCGCCCAGCCGCCGCCGCAGCAGCAGCAGACCGCGCTCGCCTTCGGCGAGCAGATCACGTCGAGCGACCTGGACGCGGTGCGCGAGCGCATCCGGCCGTGCTGGAACCCGAATTTCGGCGGGCGCAACGCCCAGGACCTGGTGGTCGAAATCGAGGTCTGGGCCAATCCCGACGGCTCGGTGCTGAAGGCCCAGCCGCGCACCAACATGCGCATGTCAACCGATCCGTTCTACCAAAGCGCGGCCGCGGCCGCGATGCGCGCGGTGCTGAACGAGCGCTGCCAGCCGCTGCCGCTGCCGCGCGAGAAGTACGATCAGTGGAAGTTCTTCGTGCTGGTGTTCGATCCGAAACAGATGCTGGGAATGTGACGATGGCCGCAGAATCGACAAATAAAACTTCATCGTCATGCCCGGCCCTCGGGTCCGGCCAATGGCCGGCCCAAGGACATGCCTTTCGCCGGGCATCCACGTCGGGGCGGCGGCATGCCGCTACGCGGGACGTGGATGGCCGGAACAAGTCCGGCCATGACGGGCTTGGGTGGGGCCTCGCGCGCGCCGTTTGGCGCGGCCCGGCCATGGCGGCGGTTCTGCTTGCATTGCTTGCGGCGCCGGGTTTTGCCCGCGCGGAGCTGCGCATCGACATCACGCGCGGCAACGTCGAGCCGATGCCGGTCGCGGTCACCGAGTTCTTCGGCAAGGAGCAGCAGGCCCAGGCCGTGGGCCGCGACGTCAGCCGCGTGGTCTCGGCCGACCTCGAGCGCTCGGGCCTGTTCCGCGCGGTCGACCCGCGCGCCTTCATCCAGACGCCCGAGGCGCTGCAAACCCAGCCGCGCTTTCCCGATTGGCGCGCGATCGCCGCGCAGGCGCTGGTCACCGGCCGGGCCGAGGTGCAGCCGGACGGGCGCTTGAAGATCGAGTTCCGGCTGTGGGACGTGATCGCCGAGCAGCAGATGGTGGGGCTGGCCTATTTCACCGTGCCGCAGAACTGGCGGCGCGTCGCCCACATCATCGCCGACCAGATCTACAAGCGCATCACCGGCGAGGACGGGTATTTCGACACCCGCATCGTCTACGTGTCCGAGGCGGGGCCGCAGAACCGCCGCATCAAGCGCCTGGCGATCATGGACCAGGACGGCGCCAACCACCGCTTCCTGACCGACGGCTCGGCGCTGGTGCTCACCCCCCGGTTCTCGCCGACCACGCAAGAGATCACCTATCTCAGCTACTTCGCCGGCCAGCCGCGCGTGTACGTCTTCAACATCGACACCGGCCAGCAAGAGGTGCTGGGCGACTTCCCGGGCATGACCTTCGCGCCGCGCTTCTCGCCCGACGGCAACAGCGTGATCATGAGCCTCAGCACCAACGGCAATTCCGAGGTCTATTCCATGGACCTGCGCACGCGGCTGGTGAAGCGGCTGACCAACCACCCGGCGATCGACACCTCGCCCTCGATGTCGCCGGACGGCCGCCAGATCGTGTTCAATTCCGACCGCGGCGGCGCGCAGCAGCTCTACATCATGGACGCCGACGGGCGGAACGTGCGGCGCATCAGCTTCGGCAAGGGGCGCTACGCCACCCCGGTGTGGTCGCCGCGCGGCGATATGGTCGCCTTCACCAACATCCTGGAAAAAACGTTCTATATCCGCGTCAAGCGCACCGACGGCTCGGGCGAGCGGCTGTTGTCGCAAAGCTTCCTCGACGAGGGGCCGACCTGGGCGCCCAACGGCCGCGTGCTGATGTTCTTCCGCCAAACCCCGGCCGACAGCGCGGGCAAGGGAAGCTCGACCCGGCTGCACAGCATCGATCTGACCGGCTATAACCTGCGCGAGGTGGTGACCCCCACCGACTCGTCGGACCCGGCCTGGTCGCCGCTGATTCCCTAGCCCGTGCGCCGGTTCGGCCGCCCTCGACCGGCAAAGACTTGGGCGGAATCAAGGCAAATGCCGGGTGAAGCTCGGGCTTGCCTACGGTACGACGTCGTAAGTCATTGAGGTTGTAATGTTAGCCCCGCCGCGTGTATAACGGCCGCGTTCGATGGGCGGCGGGGTTCGGGTCTGGTTCTGTTGCGCCGAAGGAGTATGGAATGCGCTCTAAGCTATTGGGAATCATCGCGGCCGCGGCCCTGCTGGCGGCCTGCGGCTCCACCCCCGAGGAAGTGGTCGAACTCAAGGGCACGGGCGGCGCCCAGCCGGCCCCGGCCGCGCCGCCGCCCTCGGCGCAGCAGGCGGCCCGTCCGCCCGCCGGCGCCGTTCCGGGCTCGGCGCAGGATTTCATCACCAATGTCGGCGACCGCGTGCTGTTCGACACCGACAAGTCGGACCTGACGCCCGCCGGCCGCGCCACGCTGGAAAAACAGGCGGCTTGGCTGAAGAAGTATCCGACCGTGCGCATCACGGTCGAAGGCCATTGCGACGAACGCGGCACGCGCGAATACAACCTCGCGCTCGGCGAACGGCGCGCCACCGCGGTCAAGAACTACCTGGTGGCGCTCGGCATTCCGGCCAGCCGGGTGCAGACCATCAGCTACGGCAAGGAACGCCCGGCCGCGGTCGGATCGAGCGAGCAGGCCTGGTCGCAGAACCGCCGCGGCGTGACGGTGGTCCA
>JBQTIS010000442.1:0-6849 GCA_052387895.1 Rhodospirillales bacterium
GCTGCAGCTGAGCGGCCGCGAACTGGTTCCCTATCGCAAGCGCATCCAGTTCATCTTCCAGGACCCGTTCGGCTCGTTGAATCCGCGCATGACCGTGTTCGACATCATCAGCGAGCCGCTGGCGATCCACGAGGTGGGCGACGCCGAGTCGCGCGCCGAAACGGTGAAGGAGCTGATGCGGCTCGTGGGATTGGACGTGCGGCACCTGAAGCGCTATCCGCACAGCTTTTCGGGCGGCCAGCGCCAGCGCATCGGCATCGCGCGCGCGCTGGCCCTCAGGCCCGATCTCTTGATCTGCGACGAACCGGTGTCGGCGCTCGACGTGTCGATCCAGGCGCAGATCCTGAACCTGCTGAAGGATTTGCAGAAAGAGCTGGGCCTGACCTACCTGTTCATCTCGCACAACCTGGCGGTGGTGAACTACATCGCCGACCGCATTGCGGTGATGTGCAAGGGCCGGCTGGTCGAGGTGGCCGAGCGCGACGAGCTGTTCCGCCAGCCCGTGCATCCCTCCACCCAGGCGCTGCTGGCCGCGGTGCCCGACCCCGACCCCTGGCGCAAGCTGGACCTGACCGCGCTGATGGAGGGCAAGGCCTCGGAGCCGCCGCTGTGGCCCGAGCCGTTCACCGACGACGGCGACAAGCGCCGGCCGCACCTGATCGACATGGGACAGGGCCATTTCGTGCGCGCCCATGAATTGCCCGCTAAGCTGAAGGTGGCATGAGCATGATCCCGAGGCACCCCCCGACCGCGCCGCGGCCGGCGTTGGCCCTGGCCTTGGCGCTGGCGGCGCTTTTGAGCACGGCGCCCGCCGCGGCCTTCGTCGAGACCCCCTCGCTGGCGCCGTTGGTGGCCGAAGGCAAGCTGCCGGCCGTGGGCGGCCGCCTGCCCGAGAATCCGCTGGTCGAGCCGATGAACGGTCCCGGCCAGAGCATCGGCAGGCACGGCGGCGAGATGCGCGTGCTGATGGCCGGGCCCAAGGACGTGCGCATGATGGTGGTCTACGGCTACGCGCGCCTGGTCCGCTACAACGAGAAGCTGGAGCTGGAGCCCGACATCCTGGAGAAGGTGGAGGTGCAGGACGATCGCGTGTTCACCTTCCGCCTGCGCAAGGGGCACAAATGGTCGGACGGCCACCCCTTCACCGCCGAGGACTTCCGCTATTTCTGGGAGGACGTGGCGAACAACGACAAGCTGACGCCGACCGGGATTCCGGTGCAGCTTCTGGCCGCGGGCGAGAAGCCGAGTTTCGAGCTGATCGACGCCCAGACCGTGCGCTATTCCTGGCCCAAGCCCAACCCGGCGTTCCTGGCGCACCTGGCGGGCGCCTCGCCCTTGTACATCTACCGGCCGGCGCATTACCTGAAGCGGTTCCACGAGCGCTACAACGAGCCGGCCAAGCTGCAGCGCGCCGCGCGGGCCAACGGCCAGCGCAGCTGGGCGCCGTGGCACAACCTGATGTACAACCAGTACAAGAACGACAACCCCGCGCTGCCGCAGTTGGACCCGTGGATCAACACCACGCCCGCGCCGGCCGACCGGTTCGTGTTCCAGCGCAACCCCTATTTCCACCGCGTCGACCGCGAGGGCCGCCAGCTTCCCTATATCGACAAAGTGATCATGAACATCGCCGACAGCAAGATCATCCCGGCCAAGACCGGCGCCGGCGAGACCGACCTGCAGGCGCGCTATCTGCGGTTCGACAACTACACCTTCCTGCGCAGCGCGCAGAAGAGCGGCGACTTCGACACGCGGCTGTGGCGCACGGGCATCGGGTCGCAGGTGGCGCTGTACCCAAACCTGAACGCCAAGGACCCGGTGTGGCGGAGCTTGAACCGCGACGCGCGCTTTCGCCGCGCGCTGTCGCTGGCGATCGACCGGCACGAGATCAACCAGGTGATCTATTACGGGCTGGCGCTGGAAGGGCAGAACACGCTGCTGCCGGAAAGTCCGATGCACCGCAAGCACTACGCGCAGGCCTGGGCCAAGTTCGATCTGGTCCAGGCGAACCGGCTGTTGGACGAGTTGGGGCTGACCAAGCGCAACAGCCGCGGCATCCGCCTGCTTCCCGACGGGCGGGCGCTGGAGGTGATCGTCGAGACCGCGGGCGAATCGACCGAGCAGGTGGACGTGCTGGAGCTGATCCGCGACACCTGGGCCCAAGCCGGCATCAAGCTGTTCACTAAGCCATCGCAGCGCGAGGTGTTCCGCAACCGCGTGTTCTCCGGCGATACGATCATGGCGGCGTGGAACGGCATCGACAACGCGCTTGCCACGCCCGGCATGCCGCCGGACGAGTTCACGCCGGTGAGGCAGGACCGGCTGATGTGGCCGAAATGGGGCCAGTTCTACGAGACCAAGGGCAAGTCCGGCGAGGCGCCCGACATGAAATGGGGCCAGGAGCTGATGCAGCTGCACGACGAATGGTATCGCGCCCGCAAGCGCGAGGACCTGGTGCGCATCTGGAGCCGCATCCTGGAGATCAACGCCGACGAAGCGACGTCGATCGGCACCGTCTCGGGCGTGCCGCAGCCCGTCGTGATCAGCCGGCGCATCCGCAATTTGCCGGAGAAGGGCATGTTCAGCTGGGAGCCCGGCGCGCATTTCGGCGTCTATCGCCTGGACACGCTGTGGTTCGACGGGCCGGCGCGCACGGCCTCCGCCGGCGCCGCGCCCGCGCCGAAGCGGCCTTGACCGGCAAGTCCCGATAGAAAGCGCGCCCGATCATGCTGAGCTACCTGGTCCACCGCATCCTGATCATGATTCCAACGCTGCTGGCGATCAGCGCGCTGGCTTTCATCATCATTCAGCTGCCGCCCGGCGACTATCTCGAGACCTACATCGCCGAGCTCGAGAGCCAGGGCGAGAACGTCGATCCGGCGAAGATCCAGTATCTGCGCGAGCAGTACGGCCTGGACCAGCCGATGATCGTGCAATACGTCTATTGGCTGGGCGGGCTGCTGCAGGGCGACATGGGCTATTCCTTCGAATACAGCCAGCCCGTGTCGAGGATCGTCGGCGACCGGCTGTTCCTCACTTTCGTCGTCACCCTGGCGACGGTGCTGTTCACCTATGTGGTCGCGTTTCCCATCGGCGTCTATTCCGCCACGCACCAGTACAGTTGGAGCGACTACGGCCTGACGTTCCTGGGATTCCTGGGCCTGGCCACGCCCAATTTCCTGCTGGCCCTGGTGCTGCTGTACCTGTTCAACCGCTATTTCGGCATATCCATCGGCGGGCTGATGGAGCCGGAGTACCTCGACCAGCCCTGGTCGGCGGGGAAGCTGTGGTCGGTGTTGCAGCACCTGGTGGTGCCGACCGTGGTGATCGGCACCGCCGGCACGGCCGGGATGATACGGCGGCTGCGCGCCAATCTTCTGGACGAGCTGCAGAAGCAATACGTGGTCACCGCCAGGGCCAAGGGCCTGCCGCCGCTTAAACTGCTGCTGAAGTACCCGCTGCGGATGTCGCTGAACCCGTTCATCTCGGACATCGGCGACTTGCTGCCCGAGCTGGTGTCGGGGTCGGTGATCGTGTCGGTGGTGATGTCGCTGCCGACGACCGGGCCGATGCTGCTGGCGGCGCTGCGCTCGCAGGACATGTACCTGGCCGGATCGTTCCTGATGTTCCTGGCGCTCTTGACCGTCATCGGCATGTTCATATCCGACCTGGCTCTGGCGATGCTCGATCCGCGCATCCGGCTGCACGGGGGCGCGACGAAGTGACCGCCCCCGCAGCGCCCCCCGGCCGCCTGCCGCACTACGTCTCAACCGCGCCGTTCGACCCGTATTCGGTCGAGCGGATGACGGCGGAACAGGAGCGCTACTTCCTCGCCTCGCAGTGGAAGATGGTGTGGTGGAAGCTGAAGCGCCACCGCGTGGCGGTCGCGTCGGGCGCGGTGCTTCTGGTCATGTACGCTTCGATCCTGTTCAGCGAGATGATCGCGCCGTACAATCTGCATTCGCGCTTCACCGACTTCATCTACGCCCCGCCGCAGCGCGTGCACTTGTTCCACGACGGCCGGCTGGTCGGCCCGTTCGTCTATGGCTTCCATTACTCGCTGAACATGGACAATTTGCAGCGCGTCTATACGCCGCGCGACGGGCACGCGCTGCCGCCCGAGATGACCCGGGCCCCGCCTGCCGAGCTGCACAAGCTGCGCTTCTTCTGTTTTGGCGACCGCTACGAGTACCTGGGGCTGACCGGCGGCAGCTTCCACCTCGTCTGCCCGGCCAAGGACGGGACCATGTTCCTGATGGGCACCGACCGGCTGGGCCGCGACATGTTCTCGCGCATCGTCTATGGCACGCGCATATCGCTGACCGTGGGCTTGATCGGCGTCACCATCAGCTTCCTGCTTGGCATCACCATCGGCGGGTTCGCGGGATATTACGGCGGCTGGGTCGACATCATCGTGCAGCGGGTGATCGAGGTGCTGCGCTCGCTGCCCGAGCTGCCGCTGTGGCTGGCGCTGTCGGCGGCCCTGCCGGTGAACTGGAGCCCGTTGCTGATCTATTTCGGCATCACCATCATCCTGGGCCTCTTGGACTGGACCGGCCTGGCGCGCGCCGTGCGCTCTAAGCTGTTGAGCCTGCGCGAGGAGGATTTCTGCACCGCCGCGCAGCTGATGGGCGCCTCGCCCGGGCGGATCATCGGAAGGCATCTGCTGCCGAGCTTCATGAGCCACCTGATCGCCTCGGCCACGCTGCGCGTCCCGGCGATGATCCTGGGCGAGACCGCGCTGTCGTTCCTGGGCCTGGGGCTTCGCCCGCCGATCACCAGCTGGGGCGTGCTGCTGAACGAGGCGCAGAACATCAACGTGGTGGTGCTGTATCCCTGGCTGATGCTGCCGGTGTTGCCGGTGGTGACCATGGTGCTGGCGTTCAATTTCTTCGGCGACGGCCTGCGCGACGCGGCCGATCCGTACAAGTAGCTACAACTTTCTGAGCCACAGGCTCGATTCGAACGCGCCCGCGGGCAAGGGCAGGCCGGCGGCGGCGCAGGCCTGGAATTCTTGCGCCATGCGCGTGACCGCGTAGCGGCTGGCGAACGCCGGCGCGCAAGCCCCGCCTTGGAGCAGCGCCAGCACGCCAAGCTGCTCGTTGAATCCGCGCCAATCCCATTCCCGGGGATAGCGGTCGGGCAGGAAGATATCGTGCAGATGCGCCAGCACGCCCGGGGCCAACGCCGGCAGCACGCGGCTCAACAGGTGGTCCACGTCGGTGCCGGGCATCAGCACGTGGCTGGAATCGACGAACAGCATGTCGCCAGGCCCGAGCGCGGCGAACAGCGCGTCCGGCGTCTGCTGCACCGCCTCGCGCCGCCATTCCACCTTCAGCTCGCCCAGGTCGGCGCGCGGCTCGGGGTCGATGGCGACGATGCGCGCGCCGAGCTTGCCGTCGGCCACGGCGCGGGCGAGGAACCGCGTGGAGTGGCCGGAACCGACCTCGACGATCGTGCGGGGCCGGATCTCGCGCACCAGCACGTAGGCCGCCGCCGCGTCCAGGCGCGCAAACCAGTCCTGGTTCCAGCGCGCCGCCGGCGCCGGGGCGTCGGCGGCGATGGCGCCGAGCGCCGCCCCGTGCGCGTCGATCCGGCCAAGGACTTTGGCGAATTCGCCGCGCGCGCGGGCGAACAGCGCCTCGGCCGCGGGATAGTCGGCGGGCGGCGAAACCGCGTCGGCGTAGCGATGGGGAATGAAGAAGCCCTGCGCCCGCAGGTCCAGGACCGTCGCCAGCCCCATCCAGCGCCGGCGCAGCCGCTCCCTCATGGCCTGAGGATCATGCCTTCGCGCGCCACGAGGGTGCCGGGGCGCCGGGCCGCGGCGTCGGCCGCCACCTTGTCCATGAAGGCGTCGTCGTGGCTGGGGTCGTGGTGGAAGATCACGAAGGTCTTGACCCCCGCTTCGTCGCACACCCCGGCGCCCGCCTGCCAAGTGGAATGCCCCCAGCCCTTGAACCGCGGATACTCCTCGTCGGTGTAGCTGGCGTCGTAGATCAGGATGTCGGCGCCGCGCGCCAGATCGACGATGTTGCGGTCGATCCGGCCGGGGAAATGCTCGGTGTCGGTGCAATAGCAGATCGACTTGCCGGCGAAGTCGATGCGATAGCCGGTGGCGTTGTTCGGGTGGTTCAGCCGCGCGGTCCTGAGCGTTATCCCGGGCCGCGGGTTCAGCGTCTCGCCCGCCGTGAAGTCGTGGTAGCAGGTCTTGGCCTGGAACACTTCCAAGGGGACGGGAAACAACGGGGCCAGCATCATTTCGCCAAGGACGTATTTCAGCGTGAATTGCGGCTTGAGGTGCCCGGCCCAGAGATGGAACGTGTTCTGCTTCAGGAACATCGGCACGAAGAACGGCAGGCCGTTGATATGGTCGAAATGCGTGTGGGTAAGGAACAAGTCCACGTCCAGCGGCCCGGCCGGCATCAGTGCGCCACCCAGGGGGCGCAGGCCGGTGCCCGCGTCCATGATCAACAGGCGGCCGCCGCAGCGCACTTCGAGGCAGGACGTGTTGCCGCCGTAGCGCACGGTGGACGGCCCTGGGCACGCGATCGAGCCGCGCACGCCCCAGAAACGCACCGAAAAATCTTCCGCCTCAACCATGGGTGGCGACGCCGCCGTTGCGAAGATGCATCCGCGGGGGCCGCTACGTTATCAGGCGATAGCCGCCGGGTTCCGTGACCAGGATGCGCGCGTTGGCAGGGTCGCGCTCGATCTTCTGGCGCAGGCGGTAGACGTGGGTTTCCAGTGTGTGCGTGGTGACGCCGGCATTGTAGCCCCAGACCTCGCCCAGCAAGGTCTCGCGGCTGACCGGCTTCTGCCCGGCGCGATAGAGATATTTCAGGATCGCGG
>JBQTIS010000443.1:0-4514 GCA_052387895.1 Rhodospirillales bacterium
GCCCTGGCGCCCTTTGCCGGCAAGCCGGAGGTCGAGGCCGCGATCGCCGACAGCCACAAGGCTTTCGCAGTCTGGGGCGCGATGTCGCCGATGGCGCGCGCGCGCGTCATGTTCAAGTTCAAGGAGCTGGCCGAGAAGCACATGGACGAGCTGGCCCTGCTGGTCTCGAACGAGCACGGCAAGGTGCTGAGCGACGCCAAGGGCTCGATCCAGCGCGGCCTCGAGGTGGTCGAGTTCGCCTGCGGCATCCCGCATTTGATGAAGGGCGAGTATTCCGACAGCGTGTCCTCGGGCATCGACGTCTATTCCATGCGCCAGCCGCTCGGCGTGGTCGCCGGCATCACGCCGTTCAACTTCCCGGCCATGGTGCCGATGTGGATGTTCGCCGTGGCGATCGCCACCGGCAACTGCTTCATCCTGAAGCCGAGCGAGAAGGACCCCTCCTGCCCCTTGCGGCTCGGCGAATTGATGCTCGAGGCCGGCGCGCCGCCGGGCGTCTTGAACGTGGTCATCGGCGACAAGGTGGCGGTCGACACTCTGCTCGGCGATCCGCGCGTGAAAGCCATCAGCTTCGTCGGCTCCACGCCTATTGCTCATTACGTTTATGAAACGGCCGCGCGCAACGGCAAGCGCGTACAGGCGATGGGCGGCGCCAAGAACCACATGATCGTCATGCCCGACGCCGACATGGACCAGGCGGTCGACGCGCTGATCGGCGCGGGTTACGGCTCGGCCGGCGAGCGCTGCATGGCCGTATCGGTTGCCGTGCCGGTGGGCGAGAAGACCGCCGATGCGCTGGTGCAGAAGCTCGCGCCGCGCGTGCGCGCGCTCAAGGTGGGCCCGTCCACCGCCAAGGATTCCGAGATGGGACCTCTTGTCACGAAGCAACACTTCGACAAGGTGCGCGGCTATATCGACCACGGCGTCGGCGAAGGCGCCAAGCTGGTGGTGGACGGCCGCGGCTTGAAATTGCAGGGCTATGAGAACGGCTATTTCATGGGCGGCTGTCTTTTCGACCAAGTGAAACCCGACATGAAAATCTACAAGGAGGAGATTTTCGGCCCGGTCCTGTCCGTCGTGCGCGCCAAGGACTACGAGGAGGCCGCGCGCCTGCCGACCGAACACGAGTTCGGCAACGGCGTGGCGATCTTCACCAGGGACGGCGACGCGGCGCGCGACTTCGCGGCCAAGGTGCAGGTGGGCATGGTCGGCGTCAACGTGCCGATCCCCGTGCCGCTGGCGTTCCACAGCTTCGGCGGCTGGAAGCGCTCGGCGTTCGGCGACACCAACCAGCACGGGCCCGAGGGCGTGCGCTTCTTCACCAAGATCAAGACCGTGACCGCCCGCTGGCCCACCGGCATCCGGTCAGGCGCCGAGTTCAACATCCCGACGCTGAAGTGACCAATCAGGCGCGCTGTCGCGCACCCTAATTGGTCATGCCCAGCCTTGTTCCTGGCTTCCATATGTGGATGGCCCCCGGCCTGCAAGGGTCGAAGCGCCGGATTGATCGAAGCGGCGACCACTATTTTCTTGGGCGGCATCTAGCAACGTGCCGACATGGATGGCCGGGACAAGCCCGGCCATGACGATCGGGAATAGCTTCACATTCCCGATCGTCATTTCGTCTCCGCCTTGAAAACGCCGTCCCAGCCCGGGCCGGGAGGCGTCAGGCGATAGGCCTTCACGCGCTCGGCGAAGATCTCGTAGTAGCCGTCCATCTTCCCGCCGAACGCCCCCTTGAGGTTCGCCAGCGCCGCTTCGGTGTTGTCCCAATCCTGGGCGCGGTAATGCGCCAGCATGGCGTCGTGGCGCTTCAGGTCGTCGATGAACGCCTGGTCGGCCTTGACCTCGGGCCCGCCCAGCGCGGTGTAAATGTGGATGCCCTCGGCCTTGCCCTTCACCGCCAGCTTGTCGAGCTCGACCAGCGCGAAGCGGCCCTTCACCAGCGCCGCGGTGTTCTGGCCCAGCACCAGCCCCACCCCGTAGGACTTGGATTGACTTTCCAGGCGCGAGGCCAGGTTCACCGAGTCGCCCAGCACGGAGTAGTCGAAGCGCTGCTGCGAGCCCATGTTGCCCACCACGCAATCGCCGGTGTTGACGCCGATGCCCACGGCCAGCGGCTTGAATCCCACGCCCGCCGACTCGGCCTTCTTGCGCCGGCGTTCGTTGAAGGCGTCCATGGCGACGAACATCTCCAGCGCCGCGTTGACGCCCTGGCCGGCGTGGTCGGGCACGTCGAGCGGCGCGTTCCAGAACGCCATGATCGCGTCGCCCATGTATTTGTCGATCGTGCCGGACCGCGACAGGATCACGTCGGTCAAGGGCGTCAGCAGGCGGTTGATCAGGTCGGTCAGGCCTTGCGGGTTCTCCTTGAACCGCTCCGAGATCGAGGTGAAACCGCGCACGTCGCAAAACAGGATCGTCATTTCCTTGGTCTCGCCGCCCAGCTTCAGTTTCTCGGGATTGGCGGCGAGCTGCTCGACCAGGGCCGGCGACATGTACTGTCTGAACGCGGCGCGCACCTGGCGGCGCTCTGTCTCGGATTGCAGATAGTTGATCAGCGACTGCGCGGTATAGACGGCCATCGCCACGAAGGACGGGAACGCCGGGTCCAGCAGCAGATGCAGGCGCGTGAAAGCGTACCACGACACGCCACAGATCGCGGTGACGGCGAGCGCGCCGACGCCCGCCGAACCGGCCGCGCCCACTAGCGGGATCAGCACCGCCAGCGCCGTGCCAAGGATCATCATCAGCACCGCTTCGGCCCCCGTCGCCCAATCCGGTCGCTCCAAATAGCTGCCGGCGACGATCTGCTCCACCGCCTCGACGTGCGCCTCGACGCCCGGCAACACGATGTCCATGGGCGATGAGCGTAGATCCATCAGCCCCGCCGCGCTGGTGCCGATGAACACGATGCGGCCCTCGATCTCCTTCGGGTCCGCGGCGCCTGCCATGACCTTCCAGCCCGGCACGTAGCGCTGCGCCTGGCGGCCGGCGTAGTAGGCTACCAGCGAGCCGTGCTCGTCGGTCGGCACGGTGAAGCCGCCGATCTTGAGGCTGCTGAGACCCGTGCGCTCGCCGAACCCCGCCTCGCCGCTGGCGCCGGCGGTCTTGACGATCAGCGTGCGCGCGCCCTGCGCTACGCGCAGGGCTTCCGCCACCAGCGATGCGTAGATTTGGCTTTCCGGCCGTCCTTGCGCCGGATCGTCCCTGAGCCGCACCAACAGCGGCAGGCGGCGGATCAGGCCGTCGACGCCCGGCGCCAGGTTGATGCTGCCGTTGCCTTTGGCCGCCCGCTCGATCGCGGGCAGGTTGCTGACCGCGCCGCTATAGACTGGAATCCACGGCCGCGGGTCATCGCCGCCCCAGGCCACGGTGCCGATCACTCGCGGCGCCCGCCCACCAGGCGCTTCCGTCAGCGCGAACCCGGTCACCACATTGGCCGACGCGATCGCCTGGGCCAGCGCCTGGTCGTGGTCGGGCAGCCGGCCGGGGTCCAGCAGCAGCGCCTTGACCTCGGGCACATCGGACCACATCGGCAGCATCTGGCTAGGCGAGGTGCGGTCGGGCTCGGCGAACACGATGTCGAACACGATCACCGCCGCGCCCAGATCGCTGAGGCGGCGCACCAACTCGGCCACGCGGGTGCGCGGCCACGGCCATTGCCCGAGCTTCTCCAGCGTCGCGTCGTCGATATCGACGATCCTGACCGGCGCGTCGGGATCGTAGGCACGCGGCATCAGCCGCTGGTAGGTGTCGAACACCGCCAGCTGCGCGCGCTGCGCCATAATGGGTTGCGCTATGTGCAGCACCACGGCGCCGCTCATGATGAACAACGGCGCCGCAATCCGCAGCAGATACCGGCGGGAAAAATAGCGGGCGAGGCGCTGGAGGATCGGCATCCGCGCCGCCGATGAACTAGAATTCCCAGCGCTTCGTCAGCAGGAACTGCGCTTTCAGGTTCGAATAGTCATAGTTCGGCAGGTTGGACGCGCTGTCCAGCCATTCCAGCGCGCCTGTGAAGGTGATGTCGGCCACGTATTCGGGCAGCGAGCCGCCGTCGCCGGTCACCAGGTCGGCGAAGAAGCCCAGCGGCGCGCCATAGGTGCCTCGCAGGCGCATGATGGTGTCCTGGCGCGTGCGGTTGCTGACGAACAGATCGGGGTCGTCGTAGTTGTCGCGCTCGCCCGACGCGGTGAACAGCAGGAACTGGCCTCCACCCAGGAGATAGGTCAGATTGCCCTGCAGTTGGTGCCCCTCGTACGACACGTAGCTCTGCCGCGCGTTCTTGCGGATGTAGTCGTATTCGAAGTTCAATTGCAGCGTCGGCATAAGCGTCCAGTTGACGCCGGCCCGGATGTCCTGCCGCCCGCCGGTGCGGTCGACCGAGGATGGGCTGGTGGTGATGCCGCGGAACTTCTCGTACACGCCGCCATATTCGGCATAGACCTCGAACTGCTGGCCGACCTTCTTGTCGAGGCGGAAGCGGCCGCCGGTGGCCGTGTAGTAGCTCT
>JBQTIS010000444.1:0-4230 GCA_052387895.1 Rhodospirillales bacterium
GGTAGGGAGGGGGTGACGCAACTTGATGAGGGGGTGACGCAACTTGATGAGGGGGTGACGCAACTTGATCGGAAAACGCTCTAGCGCCGGCGCCAGGCCTGGGTGGTGCGGTTGAGCCGGCGCGTCAACAGCACATGGGCGACCTTGACCGCGGCCGAGGTGAGCACGATGGTCATGGCGAACGCCGCCGCGACGGCGGTGAACCCGGATTCGTCCATGTTGATGATGCTGACCGAGGCGAGCTTGGTGTCGGTGGAATAGAGGAAGATCACCGCCGACACGGTGGTCATGGCGTTGACGAACAGGTAGATGCTGATGTCGAGGATCGCCGGCAGGCACACTGGCACCGTCACGCGCACGAGCGTGCGCAGCAGCGACACCTTGAGCGACGCCGAGACCGCCTCGAACTCGGGGTCCAGCTGCTTGAGCGCGGTGGCGGCGGTCAGGTGGCTGACGGTGTAGAAGTGGGTGATCGAATTGACCACCAGGATGATCATGGTGGCGTAGATGAAGCCGAGCGGGTTCCACGGCGCGTTGAAGAAGAAGATGTAGGCCAGCCCCAGCACCAGGCCGGGCACCGCCATCGGCAGCATCGCCAGGAGCTGCGCCAGCGCGCGCCCGGCCGCGAAGCCGCGGGTCTTCTCCAGAAGATACGCGCCCAGGAACACGATCGCCGTGCCGATCACCGCGGTGCACGCCGCCATGGTCAGCGAATTCCAGTACGCGTCCCAGCCGTTGGTGTCGTAGTTGCCGAAGGCGTAGTTGTTGAGCGTGAGCGCGAGGTTGTACGGCCAGCGCGTGATCAGCGACGCCCAGGCCGAGATCAAAAGGATGCCCAGGATCAGCCCGCCGACCGCGCAGCAGAACGCGAACATCGCCCAGTCGCGCCGCGGCGCGGGCTTGGGCTGCAGCGGCACCGCGCGGGCCGACAGCAGCGCCACCTGCCGGCGCTGGATCACGCGGTCGGCGGCGAAGGCGATCACCGCCGGGATCAGCAGGATGAAGCCGACCACCGCCCCCATCTCGAAGTTCTGCTGGCCGATCACCTGCTTGAAGATGTCGGTCGCCAGCACGTTGAACTGGCCGCCGATCACCTTGGCGATGCCGAAATCGGTGATCACCAGGGTGAACAGCACGAAGCCGGCGCTGATGACGCCGTACTTGGCGCCGGGCAGGGTGACCGTGAAGAACACGCGCGTTTTCGAGGCGCCCAAAGCGTCGGCGGCCTCGTACAGCCGCGCGTCGGCTATCGACAGCGCCGCCACCAGGATCATCAGCGCGTGCGGGAAGCAATAGAACACCTGCGCCACGATGATGCCGCCGGCGCCGTAGATCGACGCGCCGAACATGAGGTCCTTGAGCAGGCCCTGGTTGCCGAACAGGTAGATCAGCGAGATCGCCGGCAACAGCGACGGGGCCAGGATCGGAATCAGCGCCAGGGCCTGGAACAGGCCCTTCCAGGGCATGCAGCTGCGCGTCAGCGCGTAGGCGTAGACGAAGGCCAGCGGCAGCACGATCGCGGTCGACACCACCGCCACCATGACGCTGTTCCACACCGAATAGAACAGCGCGGGCGTCGAGAAATACTGGATGTAGTTGGCCAGGCCGACGAACTGGCCGTCCTGGTTCTGGAAGCTCTTGGACAAAAGCCACCACAGCGGCAGCGCGAGCGCGACCGACAGCCAGGCGACGATCAGGCAGATGCCGAGGCGCATCAGCACGTCGTCGCGGTCGAGCCGCCGGCGCGTGGGCCGGGCTGCGGCCGTGGACGGGGCGGCGACGGCCGTCATGGGCGAGCCGTTACGGCGTTTGCGGCGCGCGCGGGAACACGCGCAGCCGGTCGGGCGGCAGCGCCACCGGCATCACCTTGCCCTCGGCGATCGCCAGATCGCGCACCGCGTTGATCGAGAAATCGGCCAGCAGGGACGGATCGCCGCCGTTGACCGCGAGCCCGACCCGGCAGAACGAGCCCAGGAACTCGATCTCGGCCACCCGCACGCTGAAGGTGTTGGGCGTCGCCGAATTGATGTTGCGGATCACCACGTCCTCGGGCCGGATCGCGAGCGTCACGTCGTTGCCCGGCCCGAAGCGCACGTCGAGCTCGCACGCCAGGTTGATCTCGCCGAACCGGACGTGGCCGGGGCCGGCGACGATCCCGGGAAGGAAATTGGTGGTGCCGACGAAATCGGCCACGAAGGCGCTGGCCGGCTTGCGGTAGATCTCGGTCGGCGTGCCGACCTGCTCGATCGCGCCCTGGTTCATCACCACGATGCGGTCGGCCATGGTCAACGCCTCTTCCTGGTCGTGCGTGACCATGATGGTGGTGACGCCCAGGCGATGGTGCAGGCGGCGGATTTCGACGCGCAGATGCGCGCGCACGCGGGCGTCCAGCGCGCTCAACGGCTCGTCCAGCAGCAACAGGCCCGGCGACAGCGCCAGCGCGCGCGCCACCGCGACGCGCTGCTGCTGGCCGCCCGAAAGCTGCGCCGGATACTTGCGGCCGGCCTCGGGAAGCCCGACCAGCTGCAGCAGGTCTTTCACGCGGGTTTCGATCTCGACCCTGGGCAGGCCGCGGCTCGCGAGGCCGTAGCCCACGTTGGCCGTGACGGTGAGGTTCGGAAACAGCGCGTAGGACTGGAAAACGATGCCGAAGTCGCGCTGCGAGGACGGCAGATTCGAGATTTCCTTGCCCGCCTGGAAGACGCGGCCGGAGGATTGCACGTCGAGCCCGGCGATGGCGCGCAACAGCGTGGTCTTGCCGCAGCCCGACGGCCCCAGGAAGCAGACGAACTCGCCCTCGGCGATCTCGAGCGAGATGTCCTTGAGCGCGGCGAACGAGCCGAACAGCTTGTTCAGCCGTTCGATTCTCAGATAGGGCGCGGACGGAGACGCCGCTGCGGTCTTGGTTTCCTGCATCGGAACGGAACGGCCCCCGCCTGCCCCTAGCGGACAGGCGGGGGCCGCCGCATGCGCGGTGGGTGTTGCGCTAGATCACTTCGGCGCGGACTTGGCGTCGTAGCGCTTGGTCCATTCCGCCAGGATCTTCGCCCGCTCGTTGCCCATCTTGGCCAGGTCGATCTTGACCATCGCCGAATCCGCGTTGGTCGGATAGTTCGGCGGGATGGCCTTCGGCTCGGGATGGCCGACGATGGCGTAGTACTTGTTGTACATCTCGTGGGCCTTCTTGGTGACCGACCAGTCCGCCAGCTTCTGCGCCGCGGCCAGGTTCTTGGTGCCCTTGAGGATGGCGGTCGCCTCCATGTCCCAGGGCGCGCCTTCCTTGGCCAGGATGATGTCGATCGGCGCGCCGCCGGTCTTCTCTTTCGCGCCGCGCATGTCGAAGCCGACGCCGATCACGCGCTCGCCCTTGGCGGCCTGCACGCAGGGCGCCGAGCCGGAATGGGTATAGACGGCGATGTTCTGGTGCAGCTGGTCCATGAACTCCCAGGCCTTTTTCTCGCCCATGAGCTGGATCCAGGCATAGACCGCCTGATAGCCCGTGCCCGAGGAGGCCGGGTTGGGCATCACGATCATGCCCTTGTAGGCGGGCTTGGCGAGGTCGGTCCAGGACGCCGGCTTGGGCGCGTTCTTCTTGCCGCCCTCGACCGTGTTGTAGCAGATGACCGCGAGCCACGCGTCCATGCCGGTCCACGACATCGGGCTCTTGGCGCTGCGGAATTGCGGCTTCAGCGCGCTGGCGCCCTTGGGCGAATAGGCGTGCAGCATGCCCTGCGAATCGAACAGGGCGATGCTGGAGGCGCCCAGGCCCCAGATTACGTCGGCCCTAGGATTGGCCTTCTCGGCCAGGATGCGCGCGGTCATCACGCCGGTCGAATCGCGCACCCAGGCGATCTCGACGTCCTTCACGTCGGCCTCGAAGGCCTGTTTGAAGGGGCCGAGCTGGTCGTTTTCCAGCGCGGTATAGACCGTGATCTTGGTCTTTTGCGCGAGGGCGGGCCCGGCACTGAGCGCTGTGGCCGTTACGGCGACCGCACCCAGCATCAGGCCGCGGAACAAGGGTTTCAACATGGTTGTTCTCTCCCCAGACAGTGGCAGGTGATCGACGCGTTGGCGGCCGGACGCGTCCGAGCCGGTAGGCAAGGCCGGGACCGCCGGGCAGTACGGCCCGCGGGCGTTTCCATAACCAACTTCCGAAAGGCTCCCCCAAATCCCATCCCCCCCAACGACAAGACGCCCGAAAGGGGGATCATGACGGAGTTATGAATACCC
>JBQTIS010000445.1:0-2979 GCA_052387895.1 Rhodospirillales bacterium
GCGGTATAGGCGCCGATGCCGGGCAGGCGGCGCAACGCGGCTTCGTCCTCGGGAAACCCTCCGCCGTGCTCGCGCACGAGCGCCCGGGCGCAGGCGTGCAGGTTGCGCGCCCGGGCGTAATAGCCCAGGCCCTGCCATTCGTGCAGCACCTCGTCCAGGCTCGCCGCGGCGAGCCGGGCAAGCGTCGGCCAGCGTACAAGGAACCGCCGGAAGCGCCGGCCCACCGTCGGCACCGTGGTCTGCTGCAGCATGATTTCGCTGAGCCACACGCGATAGGGGTCGGGCCTGCGGCCCGGCGGCGCGCGCCAGGGCAAGGCGCGGCGGTGCTTGTCGTACCAGCCCAGGACGGCCTTCACGATCGCGCTAGAGGTGGGAGCTTGCATTCGCTTGCCGGCGGTCCCGGGATATAGAATGGCGCGACTATACGAAGGACCGAGGCGTTGAGCGACCGGCATTCCGACCGTCAATCCAGGATGCGCCCGCTGGCGGCCACGCTGCCGGCCGTCACCAGGGCCGCGCTCGGCAAGCGCGGCATGGCGCTGGCGGCGCTGCTGTCGGAGTGGGAGGCGATCATGGGCCCGGCGCTGGCCGGCGCGACCCAGCCCATCCGCCTGGTGCGCGCGCGCGCGCAAGGGCATGAAACGGCGGAGGATTCCGGCGCGGTGCTGGAGCTGCGCGCCTGGGGCGCGGCGGCGGTGGAGGTGCAGCACCTGGAGCCGCGGCTGATCGAGCGGATCAACGCGCATTTCGGCTACCGGGCGGTCAAGCGCTTGAAATTGCGCCAAGGTCCGCCCGCAGGCGCCCGCCTGCGCCAGGATTCCGCGGTCCCGCCGATTCGGCCCCCCGGCGCCGCCGAGGAACGCGCGCTTTTCCGGCAATTGGAAGGGGTTGGCGACGAATCCTTGCGTGATGCGCTGGCTGGCCTGGGCCGGGCCGTCGCCGGCAAGGCCCGGTAATAGCAGCGAGATTCCCCCGCAAACCCGGGCTTCGCGCCCAACGGCTTGCTGGCGCGGCGACAAAATGTAGATTGCTCAACCCTATGGAGGACGACACCGTGCGTGGCACTTCGACTTCGATCGCCATCGCCGTGATCGGCATCGCCTTGGGCGGCGCCGCCGGCTACTGGTACTTCGCCGGCGACGACGCAACCCCAGGCAAAGCGCCGCTTTCAGCCGTGCCGCAAGCGCAGAACCCAGGCCAGGCGCAGGTTTCGCAGGCCGCGGGGCCGATGCCGGAGATCGCCGCCGACGACATGGTTCTAGGCTCGCCCGACGCCAAGGTGACCATCGTCGAGTACGCCTCGCTCACCTGCCCGCACTGCATGCGCTTCCACACCGAGACCCTGCCGAAGCTGAAGGCCGAGTTCATCGACACCGGCAAGGTCAAGCTGGTGTACCGCGACTTTCCCTTCGACCAGGCGGGCCTGCGCGCGGCGATGATGGCGCGCTGCGGCGGCAAGGACCGGTTCTTCGGGTTCCTCGACGCGCTGTTCAAGAGCATGGACCAGTGGGCGCGCGAGCAGGATTGGCGGGCGGCGCTGGCGCGCATCGGCAAGCTGGGCGGCATGTCGCAGGAAAGCTTCGACAAGTGCCTGGCCGACGCGGCGGTCGAGACCGCGATCCTGAACAAGCGGCTGGAGGCGGCGCAGAAGTTCGGCGTCGAGTCCACGCCCACCTTCTTCATCAACGGCGAGAAGGTCGCCGGCGCCTATCCGCTCGACCATTACGTCCAGATCATCAAGCGCAAGCTGCCGGCCTCGTGACGCCGGCGACAGCGAAAGGGCAACACCCCCGGTGCAATTCAATCGTCTGCGGCTGATCGGATTCAAATCCTTCGTCGAACCCACCGACCTGAAGATCGAGCCGGGGCTGACCGGCGTGGTCGGCCCCAACGGCTGCGGCAAGTCCAACCTGGTCGAGGCCCTGCGCTGGGTCATGGGCGAAACCAGCGCCCGGCGCATGCGCGGCGGCGAGATGGACGACATAATCTTCGGCGGCACCGCCAACCGCCCTTCGCGCAACGTGGCCGAGGTGGTGCTGGAGCTGGACAACGCCAAGCGCGACGCGCCGGCCGCGTTCAACGATTCCGAGGACCTGGAGATCGCGCGCCGGATCGACCGCGGCGAGGGCTCGCAGTACCGCATCAACGGCCGCGAGGTGCGCGCGCGCGACGTGCAGCTGCTGTTCGCCGACCAGGCGACCGGCGCGCACTCCACCGCCATGGTCAGCCAGGACCGCGTCGGCGCGCTGATCAGCGCCAAGCCGGTCGAGCGCCGCTTGCTGCTGGAAGAGGCCGCGGGCATCACCGGCCTGCATTCGCGCCGCCACGAGGCCGAGCTGCGGCTGAAGGCCGCGGAGACCAACCTGACGCGGCTGGACGACGTGCTGACGGCGCTGGACGGCCAGTTGCAGAACATCAAGCGCCAGGCGCGCCAGGCCAACCGCTATCGCAACATCAGCGGGCATATCCGGCGCAACGAGGCGGCGCTGCTGTACCACCGCATGGCCGAGGCGCGCGCCAACGTGGCGGCGCAGCAGGAGAAGCTGGCGCTGGCGGTCGAGCTGGTGGCCGAGCTGACGCAGAAAGCTGCCGCCGCCGCCGGGGCGCAGGCCGACATCGCCGCCGGGCTGCCGGCCCTGCGCCAGGCCGAGGCCGCCGCCGCCGCCGAGCTGCAGCGCCTGACGCTCGCGCGCGGCGAGCTGGACGCCGAGGAGGCGCGCGTCGCCTCGGCCCAGGAGGAGAACCGCCGCCGGCTGGAGCAGGCCGCGGGCGACATCGCGCGCGAGGAAGAGCAGATCGAGGACGGCGAGCAGGCGCTGGCCCGGCTGGACCGCGAGCGCGCGGGGCTCGTGGGCGAGCAGCAGGGCGAAGCCGCCGCCGAAGCCGCGTGCGGCGAAACCCTGGGGGCGATCGAGGCCGAGGCCCAATCGCAGGACCGGGCGCTCACCCGGCAGACCGAGGAAGTCGCGGCCGGCGAGG